>JAPLIW010000200.1 GCA_026388915.1 Deltaproteobacteria bacterium | reverse complement strand
CAGGAGTCCCCCGCCCGGTGGAGAAGAACATGACCTGGGAGCCGCTGGCGGCCAGGCCGGCCATGGAGTCTCCGTCGTAACCCGGACCGTCCTGGAGGATCAGTCCCTTTTCCGTGGGCCACTCCCCGTAATCGACGACCTGGTTGATCGCCGTCGTGCCGCCCTTGTGAATACACCCCATGGATTTCTCCGCGATCGTGCTCATGCCCCCGTCCATGTTGCCGGGGGAGATGACCCAACTGGCCAGGGGACCCATAATGTCCTTGGTCCGTTGCTCGGCCTGGTCGATCATCGCTACGATCTTCCTGGTCACCTCTTCATTTTTCGCCCGCCGCGTGAGCACATGGGTGGTTCCGATCATCTCGGTATTTTCCCCGAAAATGACGCTGCCCCCTTTCCCCACGACCCAGTCGGACACCGACCCCAGGGCCACGTTGGCGGTCACCCCGGACATGGCGTCGGAACCCCCGCATTCCATGGCCACCAGGAGTTTATCCCACGGCATGGGAACGCGCCGCTGACCGCTGATTTCCGTCAGCATCCGCCGGGCAGCTTCGATCCCTTTCTTGGCGGTTTGCAGGGAGCCGGACTCCTGAACGTCAAAGACGGCGACGGGCTTCTCGGCTTTCTCAATGAAGGGCCGGAAAGCCTTGGTGTTGGCCCGCTCGCAACCCAACCCGATGACCACCGCCGCCCCCACGTTGGGGTGGTGGACCAGGCTGGCCAGGATGCGGAAGAGAATCTGGGTTTCCCGCGCGCTGCCCCGCCCGCACCCATAGGCATGGGGGACGCAGACCGCTTCGGGGACTTCCCGGGAAATTTTGTTGATCACTCCATTTACGCAGGAGACCGTGGCCAGGACCAGGACATGGTTGCGAACGCCGAATTTCCCGTTCTTTCTTTCGTAGCCGGTGATCTCCCTCATTTCTTCCACCTTTTGCTCTCCAGGTTGTGGATATGGACCCATTGGCCTTTTTTGATATCCCGGGTGCAGACCGCCACCACTTCCCCGTATTTGATGATTTCTTCACCGGCCGGTATGTCCCGGAGAGCCGCCTTGTGGCTGGCGGGAATCTTTTCCAGGAGCGGAAAACCATCCATCCCCTTGGCCTTGACTTCTTCTCCCACGGACAGGTCCCGCAGGGCGACGATCACGTTGTCGCGGGGATGAATCAGTAAAGCGTTTTCCTTCATCAGACCCCCCAAAATAGCCGAAGCAAGCTCATAGCTCATAGCTGATAGCCAATAGTCTCTTGCTATGAGCCCTGAGCTATCAGCTATCAGCTTTTTTCTTCATATACATCATCGTCCCATCTTGAACGACCGCCACCTTGGCCGAACCGGGGAAATCCTTTTCCAGGATGGCCAGGACCTCGGGCCAGGTCTTGACGAATACTGCGTCGTCCACGTGGGCGACGAGGTCCAGGCTGGTCCGGTCCGGGTAGGGGGCCAGGACGATGAGTTTCTTCATAAACATGTTGACGAAGCCTTTGGGGCGGGGACTAAAGTGACGCCCGCCGTAATCGCTCCCCCAGGCTCTCATTACGTAATGGGGGACCTGCCCCTCCGGGGCGTCGGAGATGAGAACGGCTACTCCTTCTTTGGGTTTCAGCAGCATCAGGGAGAAGAGGAGGGCGATGGCCGATTCGTTGGCCTTGGCGTAGGCGTTGCCCACGGCCAAGTCATAGCCGACGGAATAGGGGACGCCGTAATGCTCCTTTCCCTCTTCCGCGCCGGCCGCGTGGGTGACCCTGAAAGGGCCGGCATACAGGTTGGTGATCTCCCCCCGCCGGTTGACCAGACAATCGATTTTGAAATTCAGCCCCGCTGCATCCCCGGCGGCGTCGCACTCGGCCCGCATGATGTTGTTCTCAAAATTCCCCAGCCCGGTCCGCTCCCGGTCCCGATAGAGCTGGTTGTGAAACTGGTTGATGGTTTCGAACCCGGCCACCCCGGGGAGGATGAGCTTGGCCCCTCCCCCGAATCCCACATGGACGTGGGGGGTGATACAGCCGATGGCGACCTTCAGGTCGCAGGCCATGAACTCCCGGTTGAACCAGAGTTCCACCCCGGTGGGGGTCCTTCCCACCCGCACGGTGTTCTGGAAGGGGTCGTGGTTGTACACCGCGTAATTCTCCACGATCTCCTCCCCCAATTTCTTGCGGGCGTTGATCATGTCGTAAGCCCCGTGGGTTCCCAGACCCCAGATAAACCGGATCTGGTCTTTCCTCATCCCGGCCCGGTGAAGGGCGGAAACCACATGGGGAGCGACTTCCTTGACCGGGGTCGGGCGAGTCATGTCGTCAAAGACGATGACCGCCTGCTTCTTGCCGCGGGCCAGATCTTCCAGGGTCGGTCCCTGGACGGGACGCTCGATCTTTTCCCGGATCTGCTGCGGGGTGATCGCTGGTTTTTCAAAACCGGGCGGGTTCAGGTTCTGAACGTCCCACCGGTCGGGGAAGGTCAGTTCCCACTCCTTGTTCTCGTACCAGAGGCGGGAGGGGATGGAGACCCTTTTCATGGACATGGACAACTCCTCTTCCTTGTTTCTTTCCGGCTAAGCAGGTAAACGGTTATTTGGAAATGTTTCGTGTTTCGAGTTTCGGGTTCAAGACTTTGATCAATGGTCTTTAAACCCGAAACGCGAAACCCGCAACCCGAAACTGCTTCAGAGATTTATCCGACCAGGATGACGATGACCTTGCGGGGCCCGTGCATTCCCTTGAAGAGAACCCCCTGGATGTCGCCGGTCATACTCGGGCCGGTGATGAAGACGAACTGGCTGGGGTATTCCCCCCTTTTTCCGAAAACCTTTTCGATGGCCTGCTCGTAGACCGGGACGATCCGGTCCGCGGGCACGATGGCGATGTGGAGAATCGGGGCCACGGATACCAGCCGGGCCTGGTCCTTGTTGACGATGAGCCCGATGGTTGCCGACTCCGCCACGGCGAAGTCGGCCCCGGTGATTCCCGCTTGGACCTGGTCGAAGACCGCGTCCCGGTAAGAATAACGGTCCGGGAATTCGCGAGGGGTCATGACCTGGATGCCGTTTTTCTTGCCCCAGGACGCCAGGTCGAGCCTGGAAATCATATCGTCGGTGGAAGTCATGACCTTTTTCAACCCCTCCTCCGCGGCAACCACCGTAAGCCGGTCCAGGCCTTCCTGTAGGTCTTTGACCCGGTGGACCGCGACCGCCTCTTCCGCCAGCCGGGCGGTGAATTCGGCGATCAGCTGTTCCCGGTCCATGGAGAGCGTTTTATAGGGGGGCAGGGAGGGCCGGGTGGGAACCTCGGCCTTCGGCGCCGCCTTCAATTTCGCCAGTATCTCATCCCGTACACTTGTCTCCATTTGTATCCTCCAATCTGAACCTTAGCCTCAACCTCAACCTTAACCTCTCTCTTTCTTTATCTTCTTCCACCGGTCATGAAAGGTATCCCCGGCCATGGCCGGGATATCCCGGGTACGGAACCACCCTCCGAAGGGGCCCTTGGCTTTGCTGACGACCCCGTTTTGGGCATCCTTATTCATGATGGGCCGGGCCATGCGCACGCCCATGTTCCAGGCCCAGGGAGTGCTGGCCGCCCAGCTCCACATCTTGAAGAACTGCCTTTCCGTCCAGGGGCGATCGATACTCTTGAAATTGGGGTCCCCCAGAACATCTTTGGCCCGGTAATACAGGAACAGGCTCGGGTGATCGATTCCCACCGGGCAAAAGCTCTTGCAGGCGCCGCACAGGGTGGAGGCGCGGTAGAGTTCCTGAGTTTTGTCCAACCCCAGAAGCAGCGGATTCAAAATCTGGCCCATGGGGCCGGAGTAGGCCCACCCGTAGGCATAGCCGCCGACTTGCCGCCAGACGGGGCAGGCCACCAGGCAGCAACCGCAGCGGATGCACCGGAGGGCCTCCCGGGCCTTGGCGTCCTGGTAGATTTTAGACCTTCCGTTGTCCACGATAACCAGGTAAAGCTCTTCGGGACCATCGACCTCGTCCTTTTTCTTGGGCCCGCTGTCCATGGATATATAGACCGCAAGCCGCTGGCCGGTGCAATTCCGGCACAGGAGGCGGATCATGTGGAGGGCATCCTTCATGGTGGGAATCACCTTTTCCAGGCTCATCACCGACACCTGGACCGGGGGGGACGATTTGGTAAAGCGGATGTTCCCTTCGTTCTCCACGTTGATGATCGTGCCGGTTTCGGCCACCGCCATGTTCACCCCGGTAATCCCCATCTGGACGTGGTGAAACTTGTCCCGCAGGAAGAGACGGGCGGCGTAGCCCAGCTGGACGGGGTCCAGGGTCGGCTCTTTCAGCCCGATTTTTTCGATGAAGAGGTCCCGGACCTCTTCCACCGGGACATTGATGGCCGGGCCCACGATGTGGAACGGGGGGCGGTGAAGCTGCTGGGCGATGAACTCGCCGAGGTCGGTTTCCCAGACCTCGATTCCGTGTTTTTCCAGGAGTTCGTTAAGGGCGGTCTCTTCGGTAACCATGGATTTCCCTTTGGTCACATACTTGATCCCCTTTTCCTTGGCCAGGTTTTTTATGAACTCGTTGGCTTCTTTGTCGTCCCGCGCCCAGACGACTTTCATCCCGTTGGCCTTGGCGTTCTTCTCGAACTCCTCCAGAAGCTCCGGCAACCGGGCCAGGGCTTCGGCCCGGATCGCGGCCCCGCAGGCCATGGCCGCCGGAGCATCGGGGAGGCTGCCCATCCCGGCCTCCCGCTTCGCCTTCATGACCGGAGGGATTAATTTAAGGAAGAGGCGGGAGCGCTCGTTTTTCAGCTCCTTTTTGGCCAATTCGGTGAATTGCTCGGTCTTAATTTCCATACTTCGCCTCCCTGCCGTTGGTGGCCAGGAAACTGGCCAGGTGCATGACCTTCTTTCCGGGGTGATTCCGGTTCAGGTAGCCGCCGATATTGAGGAAGCAGCCGGGCTCGTTGAGGACCAGGAGGTCGGCGCCGCTGGCCAGGAAGCTTTCCACCTTGTCTTTCACCATGGATTCGGAGATATCCGGGAAGTCGTTGGCGAACTCCCCCCCGAAGCCGCAGCAGGAGTCGGCGTTATTGAGGGGAACCAGCTGGGCCCCTTTCACCGCCTGGATCAGCTTTTTGGGCTGCTCCGAAACTCCCAGGCCCTGGAGGATATGGCAGGATTCGTGGTAGGTCACCTTTCCTTGGAAGGAAGCCCCCACATCCTGCACTTTCAGTACATCCACGAGGTACTGGGAGAATTCGTACAACCGGGGGGCGAGCGCCTGGGCCCGCCGCAGCCAATCCGGCTCACCCTCCAGAATCTCAGGGTAGTGGTCCTTCACCATGCAGACGCATGAGCCCGAGGGACTCACGATCACCTCGTCCTTTTCGAAGACCGAGATGAAATGCTTGGCCACCTTTTTGGCCTCTTCCCGGTAGCCGGCGTTCATCGCCGGCTGGCCGCAGCAGGTCTGCTCTTCATGGTAGATCGGGTTGACCCCCACGCGGCGGAGGATATTCACTACCGCCTCCCCGATTCGGGGGGCGAAGAGGTCAACCGTGCAGGGAATGAATAGGGATACCGTTTTCATCACGGACTCCTTTCTACAGGAATACGGATTGCGGAATTCGGAATGCGGAATAAGAAAGGAAAGCACCAAATCTCAAGCACCAAAGGGGTAAAGACAGCCCGGTGCTTCCCCGTTTAGAATAACACATCCCCGGAGAACTTCAATGGCTGCAGAAGCGAGGCCCCGGGATTTCGGTCTTTCCTCTTGATGAAGGTTCCGATCCCTTGGTCCAAGAAACACGGGTATGCAGAATTCCAGGAAAAGCCGGCACCCCCACAAAGGGGTTCCCCCGCCCATGCGCTTTCATCGCCCTATTTCTATCAGAGAAAAAAGAAAGCGGTCAAGAGAAAAGCAGGATCCTAAAAATCCTCCTCCCGAGCTGCGAACCGTTCTGGGTGGCGGCTGTTCCCCCCCAAAGAAAATCCCGGCCCAACTGAAATCCCCGGGACCGGCCCCAATAAACCAGTGCTCATCTGCTTTCCGCATTCCGAGTCTGTTTGGGCGGGTAAGAGATGGGCCAGCAGGCCAGGAAAGCCAGCAAAGGCAGGACAAAAGTGATCTGCAGGGCGGAGGGAACTCCCCAGTGGTCGGCGACCCAGCCCAGGATCGTGGTGGAAACCCCCCCGATCCCCATGGAGAAGCCCAGGATTAGCCCGGAGGCCATTCCCAGGCTCTGGGGCATGAAGCTCTGGGCCATGGCCATAGTCGTGGAGTTGGAGGAGATCAAGACCAATCCGGCGAGGGTGAAGAAAATCAGGGAAAGAGTCCCCTCGGTGGCAAAGAAAAGGTAGAGAAAGATCGAACTCAGGCCCAGGGTGATGAGGACCATCTTTTTATAGCCATATCGGTCGGCGAGAGGACCCCCGGCCAGGATGCCGACGGTTCCGGCGAACAGAAAAATAGAGAGGTATTGCCCGGCGACCATCGGGTCCCGGTTAAGAAAACTGATGAAATAGAAGGGTACAAAAGTCATCAAGCCCAGACGGGTCGCCGATCTTAGAACCACGACCAGGATGAGAAGCACCATAGAAGAGTGGCTTTGCCGGCCTGAGCTTGTTTTTTGGACGGGAGCGCCCCGATGAGCAGGAGGGCCGAACTCGACTTTCCAGTAGGGGACGAGAAGAAAGATGGCGGTTATGACCACCCCGGGGACGATAAACAGGAGGGAGCCTTGGAGGCCGAGGTGGACAAAGAAAAAGGTCGCCAGAATGGGTCCCACCGCGAATCCCAGATTGCCGCCGAAATGGAAGATGGAAAAGATCGTCGCTTTTTTCTTTCCGCTCAAAAGGCTTACGGTCTTGAACCCTTCAGGATGGTAACTGGCCTGGCCGAGGCCGCTTACCGCGGCAAAGAGCAAAATCCACGAGTAAGAGGAGCCCAGGCCCAGGAATCCCAACCCCAGTGAAGCGAGCAAGGGACCCACGGGAAGGAGCCACCTGACGGACCAGCGGTCGGAAAGGTAACCGAATATGGGTTGAATGACCGATGAAGTCAAATTAAAAAACAGGATGATGCTGGCCGTCATGGTGTAAGAAAGGGCGAGAGATTCTTTAATGAAAGGCAGGAAGGCGGGAAGGGCGCCGGTGTTGATGTCGGTTACGAAGTGTCCAGCAATCAGGAGTGCCAGTGCATTCCAGTTCATTTCCGGGTCCTAGCTCCTTCGCCCGACCGGGCAGACCTTCAGGCAGATCGCGCAGGCGTGCCCGCCTTCCGTAACCCAGCCTAGCTCCTTCTTCCGTTCGGCCCGGTAAGCGCTGCAGGCTAAACGGTCGATGTTCACGTAGTACCACAGGCCGCCGGGGAGAAGATTCGGGTCGGTGATCCCCTCCGCTTCGCGGGGAGAAAAGACCTTGGCCGGACAGCTTTTCAAACAGATCTGATCGCATTTTTCCGGCTGGCAGAGATTTTCCTCCACAGGAGTATCGAGTTTCATAGGCGCATCGGTGATCACTGTTCCCCACCGCTGCCTCGGGCCGAACTGGGGAGTGAGAACCAAGGACTGGAGCCCGAAGCGGCCTAAGCCCGCGGCCACGGCGGCATGCTTCTGGGAAATGTCCCCTCTCAGCTGTTTTCCATCCAGGGAGTGAGGGCCCACTCCGACCGCCTGATACCCCTCCCGAACCAGGGTATCGGTGATCCGGAGGATCAGCTGGTCGATGAACCCGTTCACCGCGAAGTACAGGGTATCGAACATCCGGCTGGGAGTGGTCTCCACCGTGGCGTCCGAAAGGCGCTTTCCCACGACGATCACCGCCTTGCACCCGGGCATGATGTCCTGGGGCCGGAACCCTGCGGGAGCCGCGGACAGGGGCTGGGGAGAGGCGACTCCGAAGAGATCCCCCCCGCTCAGGGCGGTCATTTTCCGGAGCTTTAAAGTCAATTCATAATCTATTTTTTCCTTTTTCATCGAAGCGCCCCTCTCTTTTCGTTCCTCCACGTATTGTTCATATCCTATATACCCGCATGCGAAGAACGGTCAAGTATTTTCATTCCACTGCAGAACGCAGAATGGATAAATTCCGCATTCGGCATTCCGAATTCCGCATGTAGACAGATTCTTCTTTGACAAGGTCCCGGGAATGGGTAAAATAAACCCGAATTTCATTCCCTGATTCGAGGAGAAGAGAAATGGCGGGAAAAAGTCTTCAGGAAAAAATTTTAAAACAGGCGGAAAAGAGCTTCAACGAGGAAACTAAGTTTCTCTCCCAATTGGTGAAAATCAAAAGCCTGGTGGGACAGGAAGGAGAGGGGCAGAAATTTTATGCCGAGGCCTGCCGGAAACTGGGGATGAAGATTGAAATGTTCACCCCGGAAAAGGCCAAAATCAAATCCCACCCGGCTTACATCCCCATCGACCTGGAATACCCGGGGAGGCCCAACGTCATTGCCGAACTAGCCGGCGCTGGTGGAGGACGGTCCTTGATTCTCAATGGACATATCGATGTCGTTTCCCCAGAGCCGCTTTCCCTGTGGACTGTGGACCCTTGGGGCGGGCAGGTGAAGGAAAACCGGCTGTACGGCCGGGGATCGGTGGATATGAAGGCGGGGCTGGCCGCCAACCTCTATGCCCTCAAAGCTCTTCTTGAGTGCGGCCTCAAGCCGAAGGGGAAGATCATTCTCGAGAGCACCATTGAAGAGGAACTGGGAGGCAGCGGCGGGACGCTTGCCTGCTTCATGCACGGGGTCACCGCCGACGGATTGGTGATCTCCGAACCCTCGACGGAAAAAATCTGGGTCACCCATCCCGGGATCCGGTATTTCCGGGTCACCGTGCATGGCCGGACCGCTCACGCCGCCCTTTCCCATACCGGGGTAAACGCCATCGTGAAAATGGTTCCCATCATCAAAGCCCTCGAAGCACTCGACCTGGACAGGGCCAAAAGGCTCTCCTACCCGCTCGTCCAGAAGCAGACGGGACGGCCCTGCAACCTCTCCCTGGGCCGGATGCAGGCCGGGGATTGGGTGTCCACCGTGGCGGGCTGGGCGACTTTGGAGTGCCGCGTCGGGTTTGTTCCCGGCGAGACCCGGCAGATGATCGAGGCGGAGATCAACAAGACCATCCAGAAGGCGGTCCAGGACGACCCCTGGTTCAAAGAGCGCCCGTACAAAATTGAATGGTTCGGTTGGGACACGGACCCCTGGGTGGAGCCGACGGATTCCCAGTTGGTGAAATCCTTCCAGGATACGAGCAAGAAAATCTACGGGTCTGCGCCTGAGCTTTCGGGCGCTTCCGGCGGGCTCGATACCCGGTTCGGGCGCTACTTCAAGACTCCATCTCTATCTTTCGGCCCCACGGGAGCCAACTACCACGGGATCGATGAGTACGCGGATCTTGCATCGCTTCTGAGGGTGACGAAGACGCTGGCCCTTTTTATAGCGGATTGGTGCGGCGTGAAAGAATAAAATGCGGAACGCGAAATTCGGATTGCGGAATGAAGAACAGTCATTGAAAAAATTCCGCATTCCGCACTCCCCATTCCGCATTTGAAGGAGGTATTGAAGATGGGTTTCATGGTTGATGCGGATGTGGTGCTGTTCAACGGGAATGTAATCACCTTGGATGGGAAAAAGCCTCGGGCCCAGGGGGTAGCCGTCAAGGATGGCCGAATCCTGTGGGTGGGGACGAACGAAGGGGTCAGACAGGCGATCGGAAGGGGTACGCAGGTCCGGGATTTGAAGGGGATGACCGTGGTTCCGGGATTCATCGAATCTCATAACCACACCCTGATGTTCGGCCTGGGGTTGAGTTCTATCGGACTGACCAAAGTTTCCTCTATCGAAGAGATCATTGCCCTGGTCAAGGAAAGAGCTGCTAAGCAGAAAGAGGGAACCTGGATCACCGGGGTGGGCTACAACCAGAATGAGCTGAAAGAAAAGAGGCACCCCAGCCGGGAAGATTTGGACAAAGCCGCCCTCAAACACCTGGTGAGCCTGAGGCACACCTCCGCCCATGGGATCGCGGTGAACAGCTTGGCCTTGGCCACGGCGGGGATCACCAAAGCGACCCCCGATCCGGAGGGGGGAAAAATCGTCAAGGATGTGAAGACCGGGGAATTAACCGGACTCCTTTTTGAATCACCGGCCATGAAATTGATAGAAAATTATATGCCCAAGCCGGCGCTGGAAGATCTGGTTACGGCTTTAGGGAACGCCGGCCAGAGGTTCCTCTCCGAAGGAATTACCAGCGCCATGGACGCCAGCGTGGGCGGCAACGATATCCCCCTGCAGATCGCCGCTTACCAGGAAGCGGTGGACCGGGGGGTCCTCAAGGTCCGCCACAACCTGGCCATCTGGAGCGAGGCGGTCTTCGATTACTGCCGTTTCGAGGAGTCCTTGAAAGAAGGCCGAGAAAAACTCCTCGGTCTGGGAATCCGGACCGGGCTGGGAGATGAAAAGCTGCGCATCGGCCCCTTTAAAATCATCGTCGACGGGGCTTTCAGCACGGTCACCGCGGTCACCTACGAACCCTACGGCGCCGATGCCAATGACCGGGGTTGCGGCGTTCTGGTCATCGAGCCGGAGAAACTGGCTAAGTTGGCCTCGCTGGTTCACGGGTTAGGATGGCAGCTTTCCATCCACGGGATCGGGGACCGGGCCATCGATGTCTGCCTGGACGCCTTTGAAGCGGCCCAGAAATCCAAACCCAGAAAGGACGCCCGTCACCGCCTGGAACACTGCACCATGGTCCTGCCGCGGATGTTCGACCGGATCAAGAGGCTCGGGGTGATCCCCGTGCTTCAGCCCGGGTTCATCTGGGAGCTGGGAGACAACTGGTTCCGTCAGCTCGGGAAAGAAACCTGCGCGCGGCTCAAACCGTTCCGAACTCTTCTGGACAACAAGATCCTCATGGCCTTCAGCTCCGACCGCCCGGTGGTCAGCGGGGCCCCTCTATTGGGGATTCACTCGGCGGTGAACCAGAAGACCCGCACCGGCCAGGACTACGCCCCGCAGGAAAAGATCACCCCTGAGGAGGCCCTGCGGTGCTACACGATCAACGGCGCCTATGCCACCTTTGAAGAGAAGATCAAGGGTTCCATCGAAACTGGAAAACTCGCCGACCTGGTCATCCTGGCCGAAGACCTGACTCAGGTGAAGGCGGAGAGGATCAAGGATATTCCGGTCATGGCGACAATGGTGGGAGGAGAATTCTGCTGCGAGAAGAAATGATTCCTCTTTCCGCTTAAGGGGGTAAAGCTTTTCAAATGTAGGGGCGGTTTCCGAACCGCCCTTGCTCTCTTGATTTTTGGACCCTTGCCGTAATGAAAAATCTATTTTTCTCCTGCCGGCTCATTTTCTTGTTGCATAGGAAATTATAAAAGCCTCTGCGTCCTCCGGAGATGAAAAAAAATATCAACCGCAGAGCACGCAGAGACCGCAGAGGGTTTTCTTCAAAAAGACTAAAAACACGAATCATTTTATGAACATTTCATCCTCTCTGCGTCCTTCCGGATCTCTGCGGTTTGTGGTTCTTTTCTCCTTTGGGGAATAAAAGTCTTTCTTTCTCTGTATCCTCCACGGATGAAGACAAGAGGATGAACGAAGCTGAAGCAGAGATCGAAGAGATCGTTTTTTGAAAGCCCCTTGGCAGGGTTGACCTTCCGGGAAAGGTTGGAAAGGGGGCTGCTTGTTCCCTTGCACCCTGGGCCTTGAGCCTTTTACCGTTTTTATCTCTGTGTGCTCTGCGACCTCTGTGGTTAAGTTTTTTATTGACATTAATAAACATTTTGTTTATTATCGTCCCGTGATCCAATCATTTCATTGCCGGGAAACCCAAAAGGTATTTCACCGCCAATTTTCGCGAAAGTTTCCACACGGCATTCAGCAACGCGCTTTCATGAAACTTAACGCGGTTGATGCAGCCATTCAGCTTGAAGATCTTCGCTTACCGCCATCCAACCGGCTTGAGGCTTTGAGGGGAGACCGGAAAAGACAATGGAGCATCCGCATGAATGACCCATGGCGCATTTGTTTTGAATGGCGCGAGGGCAATGCGGAACAGGTCGAAATCGTCGATTATCACTGAGGAGTCAATATGGCCAACAAGCGCATTACGCCGGTGCATCCAGGAATTTACTTGAAAGAGTTGCTCGACGAGCTCAAGATATCCCAATATCGGCTTGCAAAGGAGGTTGGTGTTCCCGCCATGCGGATTAACTTGCTGGTGAATGGAAAACGCCCGATAACCGCAGAGCTGGCCCTGCGTCTTGGGCGTTACTTCGGGCAGAATCCCCGTTATTGGATGAATTTGCAGAGTCGGTATGATATGGATGTTGCTGAAGACGCCCTGTCCAAGCAGGTAGCGCGTGAGGTTCGACCCTTGGCGGTGGTCGGTTGATTCCAGCCAGGCAATTAATTTTCCTCAGAAATCCGTGGGGAACATATTCGGGCAGGTCGGGCCAGCTTGGCGAATGAAAGGTTAGGTTGGAGGTTATGACTGGGAAAACATTCCTAAACGCCTTAGCCAATGGAGAAAAGGATATTCTCCAGATATTCTTGGACTTGCTTTCCGAGACAGGCACCGCTTATTGTGTGGTCGGCGGTCTCGCCGTTAACGCTTATGTTGAGCCCGTAGTCAGCCTGGACCTGGATGTAGTGGTGATTTTGAATGACCTTAAGCGAATATGCACCTTGGCGGAAGCAAAAGGATTCAAGATTGAAAAACACGAGCATAGCGTGAATTTTGCGAGTTTGGGGTCCGATCTGAGAATTCAGTTACAGACGGATTTGCGGTATCAGGCGTTCATTACTCGATCCGTTCTGAAAGAAGTCCTCGGATACCGAATGAATGTGGCCCGGCGGGAGGATGTCCTGCAAGGAAAAATTTGGGCCTATTCGGATGAGACGAGAAGAAGAAGCAAACGGCAAAAAGACCTGGCCGATATCATGCGATTGGTGGAGTCCTATCCCGAACTGGAAAACATGCTTCCGGAAGGCATCCGGGAAGAGTTGAAAAGATAGAGAAGGGGATGAAATGTCAAAATGAAAGAGCCGACCCCATGCGCACGAAAAAGCCATTCGATCTTCTGCAAAAGTTGCCCTTGAAACCATCGACCCGGGCATTCATCCGGGAAGGTAAAAAAGTCCCTGGTTATACGTTCCTGGATTTCCTGCACGGATATGTGTACGGGCGGTGGCCCTATTTCTACATCGGCATCGGTACCGGGAATCATCCTCTGGCGAGAATCCTGCAACCTTTGAGTGTTTTCCTCCTCCGCATCCTGGGCATCGATACCCAGGACGGGAATGGCGGGGGCCAAAAAGAGCCGGGAGGACAGACCTCTTTTGCCGACAGCTATCACGGCAAGGTGATGCCGCTGCAGGCGGCGAAGGGTCTGGTCCGGGTGGGACAGGACATAAGCCTGAATGACCTCGAGCGCGTCATTCCGTATGCTTTTGCCAGAGACTTGATCCTGCGGCAGCCCGATCACCTCGTCGCCCTGGAGTGTCCCTGCCGCGCCGTCCGCCCCAACCCCTGCCTTCCCCTGGATGTCTGCCTGATCATGGGAGAACCCTTCGCTTCCTTTATAGCGGAACATCATCCCCGCCGCAGCCGCCGGGTTTCCCCCGAAGAGGCTGCCTCGATCCTCGAGGCGGAACATCGCCGGGGCCATGTCCACCATGCCTTCTTCAAAGACGCCATGCTGGGGCGCTTTTACGCCATCTGCAACTGTTGTTCCTGCTGCTGCGGGGCCATGAATGCCCACCGCACCGGGACTCCCATGCTGGCTTCCTCCGGCTATCGCTGCAAGATACATGAAGGTTCGTGTATAGGCTGTGGCGTCTGCGTGGATGCCTGCCCGTTCCACGCCATAACCGTCGGTGGAGAAACCGCGGAAATCGACCCGAACCTGTGCATGGGCTGCGGGGTCTGCATCGACCGATGCGACCGCGGAGCTATTTCCCTCGACCGGGACAGGTCTTTGCCCGAGCCCTTGGAGATCGAAGAGCTGATTGGGAAAAGATAAATTCCTTCCAGACACCTCGGCCTGGGCCTTCTGATACTATTTTGACGTCAAACATAGAGTATTGATCCAATCGAAACAAGTCATCGAACGAACCACCTCTGGTTGTTGAAATAATGGGGTGATCGTTGCGCATAGAAAATCGATAACCTCATCAAGGGAGTGCAAGATTTTGTT
>JAPLIW010000429.1 GCA_026388915.1 Deltaproteobacteria bacterium | reverse complement strand
GACATTCATATTTGCCCTGAATATTGGGTCTGGAATGTTATTCAGGAGAATCGATATCGCCTATTTGTGCCATATTTTATTTTACTAAAACTGGGGGCTCTGTTGAGAAAGCCAAGTTATTTTCCTGGGTTAGTTTATGGTCCAACTCTTGAATGGAAAATTATGCCCCCCTAAAAAATCTCTGCTTTCGCCGGAATGACGAATTCTATGGAATTGCGACTTTTTACGAATTCATCATTTTTTACTGACTCGAAACACTGACCCTTCATCCTTATTGCCCCAAGGAGGGAAATCCATGGCCGAAGCGAAAAAATACGCCGAGGTTCCAGTGGAAAAGCTGCGCTGGCGCTGCCCCCCGGAATCTCTTCCTTTCAAGAGTACCCAGGAGGTCCAGGCCTGCACCGATGTCATCGGCCAGGATCGGGCCCTGAAGGCCATTCGCCTGGGCCTGGAAGTGGAGAGCCTGGGCTACAACATCTTCATCGTCGGCCTGGTAGGAACCGGGAGAACCACGACCATCAAGTGCCTGCTGGAGGAGATCGACAAGACCGGGAAAATTCCCGATGACCTTTGCTTTGTCAACAACTTCAAAGACCCCGATCAGCCCAAATGCATCACCCTTCCGGCCGGGAAAGGGAAGGTCTTCAAGAAGGAGATGGACGACCTCATCGAGTCTCTGAAGAAAGCCATCCCGCAGATCTTCGAGAGCGAGGAGTACCAGAAGCAGCGAAGAGGGGTGGTGGACAAGCATCGGGAGCGGGAAAAAGCCATGGTCAAGGAATTTGAAACCAAGGCCAAGAAGGAAGGATTCGCCGTGGTGCAGGTCCAGGTCGGCCCCTTTACCCGCCCGGATATCGTCCCCGTGGTGGCCGCCAATCCCGTGCCCCTGGATCAACTGGAAAACCTGGTGGACCAGGGCCAGTTTTCCAAAGAGACTTTTGAAAACCTGAAGGTGAAATACGGCCAACTGAGCAGCGAGATGGAACAGGTCCTCAAAGAGACCCGGAAAGTGGAAAAGGTGATCCAGGAGGAGCTGAATGGCCTGGATAAATCGGCCATTTCCCATCTGGTCGTGGAAGCCATCGGGGACCTGAAAGAGAAGTACCCCCAGCCCAAAATCCAGGCCTACCTCGATGAAGCCAAGGATACCGTCCTGGAGAACCCTTCCCGCTTTCAGCCCAAGGCCGAAACCCCGCAACTCCCCATTCCCGGGCTGACCCTGGCCGCGGCTCCCGATACCTTCAGCGAATACCAGGTGAACGTCCTGGTGGACAATTCGGAGACCAAGGGGGCTCCGGTCATCATCGAAACCTCGCCCACCTACCGCAACCTCTTCGGGACCATCGAGCGGAATGTGGACCGCATGGGAGGGATGTGGAAGACGGACTTCACCAAGATCAAGAGCGGCTCCTTCCTCCGGGCCAACGGGGGGTACCTGGTCCTCAACGCCCTGGATGTTTTCATCGAGCCCGGGGTCTATATCGCCCTGAAGCGCACCCTGCGCAACCGCTCCATGGAGATGCAGTCCTTCGACCCCTTCTACCTCTTCGCCAGCTCGGCTCTCAAACCGGAGCCGATCGAGGCCAGGGTCAAAGTGGTCATGATCGGCGACGCCTATATTTACGAGACCCTCTACTCCATGGATGAGGACTTCAAGAAGATCTTCAAGATCAAAGCCGATTTCGACTCAGTGATGAACCGGAACGAGGATTCCCAGCTCCAGTACTCCACCTTCATCCGCAAGATCTGCCAGGACGAGAACCTCCTCCCCTTCGACCGGACCGGGGTGGCCGCGGTCATCGAGTACGGGGTGCGGCTGGCGGGCCGGCAGAAGAAGCTTTCCACCGAATTCCACCGGATCACGGATGTCCTGCGGGAAGCCAATTACTGGGCCAAAAAGGACGGCAGCGGGCAGGTGACGGAAAAACACGTGGATCAGGCCATTGCCGAGAGGATCGATCGGTTGCGCATGATCGAGGACAAAATCCAGGAAATGATCGACGAAGGAATCATTCTGATCGACTCCGAGGGGGCCAAGGTGGGGCAGGTGAACGGCCTCTCGGTTTACGACCTGGGGGAATACGCCTTCGGCAAGCCCACCCGGATCACGGCCAAGACCGCCATGGGCAAGGGGGGGATCATCAACATCGAACGGGAGGCCGACCTCTCGGGAAGAACCCACAACAAGGGAGTGCTGATCCTGGGCGGATACCTGCGCGGCAAGTACGCCCAGGACAAGCCCCTGACCCTAACCGCCAGCCTGGCCTTCGAGCAGTCTTACAGCGGGGTGGACGGAGACAGTGCATCCTCCACGGAGGTTTATGCCATCGTCTCCAGCCTGGCCGATCTACCCCTGCGCCAGGATGTCGCCATCACCGGATCGATCAACCAGAACGGCGAGATTCAGCCCATCGGCGGGGTGAACCAGAAGATCGAGGGGTTCTTCGATGTCTGCAGGTCCCGCGGGCTGACCGGGAAGCAGGGGGTCATCATCCCCCACCAGAACGTGGGCGACCTCATGCTCCGGAAGGATGTGGTGGAAGCGGTGAAGGAAGGGAAGTTCCGCATCTACCCGGTCCAGACCGTTGACCAGGGGATTGAGATCCTGACCGGTGTGCCCGCCGGGGAGAAGGACTCTGCGGGCAATTACCCCCCGGGGACAGTCAACTATCTCGTCGATCAGAAATTGCATGAATTAGCCAAACGAATGAAAGAATTTGAGAGCCCGGAGGAAAAAAAATAGCGAATCGCAATTTAGCTCATGGCTCATAGCTGATGGCTGACATCTGAATGGTCATAATAATTTCGCAGGAGCGCGGGGCCCGCGCCCCTGCCGGGCCAATGGAAAGGCGGAAAAATGAGCGATCCGATGGATGACCTGAAAGAGAAAACGCAGAAAACGGCGGAGCTGTATTTTAAAGGTGTTACCGGGGAGCGCCCCTTTGACCTCTGGAGGTCCTTCAACAAAGAGCTAGCCAAGGAGCTTTCCATGTTCGTGACCGGGAAGCTCTATGCCCGGGAGAAGATTCCCCACAAAACCCGGCAACTGGTAACCGTGGCCGCTCTAACCGTGCTGGAAAGGACTGAAGAACTGAAGATGCATCTCCATGGGGCGATAAACGTGGGCTGCACGCCCCAGGAGGTCACCGAGGTCATCTTCCAGATGGCCACCTACGGCGGGGTTCCGGTCATGAACTCCGCCTTGAAGGTCTTCCGGGAAGTGCTGCAAGAGAAGGGGCTCTGGCCGTTGAAATAAATAATGGGTAAGAGGTTGGAGGCTGGAGGTTGGAGGCAAAGACCTTAATTATCTGCGACAGTTTTTTCCCAGTCCTCCAATACTGATGGTGTCGCAAAAAGTCAAAAAGTAGGAATTTCCGTCATTCCGGCGAAAGCCGGAATCCAGGGTTTCCCGTGAAAACGGGAATCCAGATTTTCCTTAATGGTTCCCCGCTTCCGCGGGGACAATGTCTGGACCCCGGATTTCGCCGGGGTGACGGCCCAAGGGACTTTTTACGAGACCATCAATAATCTATAACCACATTAAGAAACCTCCTTTGAAACTTCGGTGAAGGTCTGATCCAGAATTCCTACCAGATCATTGATCTGCTCCTCGGTAATGATGAGCGGCGGGGCCAGGAGAATGTGGTCTCCCCGGATTCCGTCGGCGCCCCCCCCGCCCGGATAGGTGATCAATCCTTTTTCAAAAGCCCGGCTGCCGACGAGGCCGTTGAGCCTCAACTTGGGGTCGAAGGGCTCCTTGGTCTTCTTGTCCTTCACGAATTCGATCCCCGCGAACAGCCCCTTTCCCCGTACATCCCCGACGAAGCTGTGGCGCTCCAGAGATTTCAGGGCCCGGTGAAAATATTTCCCCATTTCCGCCGAGCGGGAGATGAGATCGTGCTTTACCAGATAGTCAACGACCGCGCAGCCGATGGCCCCGGAGAGGGGATTCTGGCTGTAGGTGTGGCCGTGAACAAAAGCTCCCGATCCTTCCTGGATGACCCGATGGATTTCTTCCTTGACGATGACCGCCCCCATGGGGGTGTACCCGCTGCTTAATCCCTTGGCGGCGACGATCATGTCCGGTTTTACCTTCCAGTGGTCGATCCCGAAATTTTTCCCCGTCCTCCCCATCCCGGTCATCACTTCGTCGGAGATGAAGAGCACGTCGTGCCGGTCGCAGATCTCCCGGATTTTCTGAAAATACCCATCCCGGGGAACCAAGGCCCCCGCGGTGGCGCCGACCATGGGCTCGGCTATGAAGGCGGACACCGACTCCGGGCCTTCATACCGAATGGTTTTCTCCAGATCTGCGGCGCACTCCAGGGAGCAGGCTTCCGGCTGCAGGCCGAAGGGGCACCGGTAACAATAGGCCGGGGCGATATGAGGGGTGTGGAGCATCAGGGGGAGGTAGAGGCGCCTCCTCCCGGAATGCCCGGACAAGGCCAGCGCTCCCAGGGTGTTTCCGTGGTAGCTGGTCCAGCGGGAGATGACCTTATACTTTTCCGGCTTGCCCCTCTCTACCTGGTACTGCCGGGCCAGTTTTACTGCTGTTTCGACGGCTTCCGACCCGCCGGACAGGAAGTAAACGCGGGTCATCCCCTCGGGGGCCAGGCGGATCAACTTTGACGCCAGTTCGATCGAAACCTCGCTGGTGAACTGGGAGCCGTGGGCGAAGGAGATCTTCTCCGCCTGGCGGACCATGGCCTGGGTGATCTCTTTCACCCCGTGGCCGATTCCAACCACGGCCGCTCCGGCGGACCCGTCGATGTACCTCTTCCCCGTGGAATCATAGATGTAAATACCTTCCCCGTGAACCGCGGTGGGGTAGGATTTTCTGGAATTCCGATAAAAAACGTTATCCTTCATGCTGGCAGTTTGGGCCATAAATCTCTCCTCCTTATGATTTCCTTTCTGATTTTTAATCGCATAGGAAATTATAAAAGTCTCAGCGCCCTCCGGGGAGGAAGAAAAAATCAACCGCAGAGTACGCAGAGACCGCAGAGCTTATTCTTGGTAAAGACAAAAAATACAAATCATTTTATGGATCTGGACTCCTCCTTGCCTTTCGATCCTCCGGGGATCGAGACAAGAGGATGAACAAAGA
>JAPLIW010000076.1 GCA_026388915.1 Deltaproteobacteria bacterium | reverse complement strand
GAGGATCGAAAGGCAAGGAGGAGTCCAGAACCATAAAAGGCTTTGTATATTTTGTCTTTACCAAGAATAAGCTCTGCGGACTCTGCGTACTCTGCGGTTGATTTTTTCTTCATCCCCGGAGGGCGCAGAGACTTTTACAATTTCCTAGGCAATAAAAAACATAAAGGATTGGAACGTTCTCTATGGAATCGATTCAGGTAAAAACCGTTGACCCGATCAGTCAAGAGCTTTTGAAATTCGCCTACCAGAGAGGGCTCAAGCTGAGCTGGGACCGCTTTGAAAGGCTCCAACCCCAGGATGGCTTCCTGCGGATCGGGCTGAGCTGCCCTTACGGCTGCCTCCAGGGCCCCTGTCGCATCGATCCCTTCGGCCGCGGACCGGACCGGGGGCTCTGCGGGCTGGACCGGGATGGGATGGTCGCGGCGCTGATGCTTCGCCTTGCTCTCAGCGGAGCCTTGGAAGCCATGCCGGAAGACAAGCCGGCTTCCGAACCCTCTTGGGCTCCCGCTTTGAAAGAAGCTCTCTCTCGAGCAATAAAGAACCTCGGAGAAGACCGGATCTCCTCCGGAGAAATACAAAAGGCCGCCGCTCTTTTAAACCGCCCCATGGAATCCGTGGGAGACATGATCACCCAGGCTCTGCGGCTGGCCCTGCTGACCATCGGCTGGCTCTCGAAGGGCCCGGCATCCCAGGGGCGGAAAAAATCGCTTCCCCTCAGGGTCGGCTATGGCCTTCTTGCCCAAAAGGAGGTCAACATCGGAATCTGCGGCCGGCCTTCGCCTGAATTCCTGAAAGTGCTCCTGGGCGAAGTCGACAAGAACCTTTCCGGCATCGGACAGGTTCTCGCCCTGGGCGAATTCATCTCCCTGGATGGAAGCTACCTGCCCAGCGTCTGTACCTCCGGTGAAGCCGAGTTGGTATTGAGTTCGGGGAAAATCAACTTCCTGATTGCCGGACCGGGGACCGACCCCTCCGTCATTGAACTCTGCCGCGCCCTGAATATTTCTGCAACTTCCTCTTTGGACTCCAAATCTGCCCGGGATTTGGTACAAAAAGCCAAAGAGAAGCAGAACCCAACCATTCAAATCAGTTTCAACCCGCAACCCGCTTTGGTGGAAGAAGCCGAAGTTGCCGTCGGCTCTTCGATTCTGGAAGAGTATTTCAAAAAAGCCCCGGCCAAAAAATTGGCCTTCCTGGGCGGAGCTGATCATCCTTACCACGCCCTGGGATGGATTCCGACGGAAGTAACTCCCGCCCTTCAGGGCAAGGGTTTTGCAGTGACCGCCTGGGGTGACTGCGGGTTGTGGATGATCAAAAAGGGCCTCGCCTCCCCTAAAAATAAACGGTCCGTTCAAATCCTGGACGGGCCGCGGGGGCCGGTTCCGGCTTTGAAGGCGCTGGCCACATCCGGAAGGATGAAGGATGTCAAGGGAATCTGCTACACGGGGATTAAAAGCTGTCGGGATTTGGCGGCAGCTCTGGGACTGGCCGGCCTGGGTCTCAGGGTCGGCATGGCTGTCCCCCTCCCCCTGTGGGGAAGCGAAAAAGTCCGGAATCTCCTCCAGGAGAAGCTGGCCGCCATGGGAGGAAGTTTGACCCACTTCGATCACCCGGCCCAGGCGGAAGAGATTCTGGATTGGTTCATAAAAT
>JAPLIW010000331.1 GCA_026388915.1 Deltaproteobacteria bacterium | reverse complement strand
GGCCCGCAACATGATCGTGGAAACCACCCACCGCTCGGGAGAGAAGATGAAGCTCCTGGGGACCCCGATCAAAATGTCGCCCGCGGGAGAGCCGCAGTTCACCCCGCCCCCGGCCCTGGGAGAGCACACCGAGCAGATCCTCAGAGACCTCCTGAATGTAGGCCCCCAGGAGATCCAACACCTGCGGGAGAAGAAAATCATCTAGGGGACATCCGGGCCCCCTCTTTTGCTTCCCCCTCCTGGGAATCGAACCAATACGGGAATTTTGATTCTCCCGTAAACACCATTCAGCTTACTTCCTCAGAATTCATGGAACATCTTTGATTTCTTGAAATTCGGATAAACGATGGATAAGACCGCATAGTCGGGCAAGGAAGAAAAAGCCAAGCTTTGCGCTGAATTGACATCCCCGGGAAGGTTCAATATGATGACTTTAATCCCTCCCCTGCGTGCCGGCGATCAGGCCAAAATATTCGTCCTCGCGGGAACGGATAAACCTTCCTTTAGGAAAGGAAAGAAGATGGGAACGAAGGAATTCGCCGGAGTCTACCCCTACCTGGTATCCCCCGTAAATTCTCGGGGGGAAGTGATGGAGGATGTCCTGGTGCGCCTCGTGGAACACCTCATCCAGAAGGGAGTCCACGGGTTGACCCCCCTGGGGAGCACCGGGGAGTTCGCCTACCTGACCTGGGACCAAAGGCGAAGGGTCGTGGAAGTGGTATTGGAAGCCTCGAAGGGGAGGGTCCCGGTGGTGGCCGGTGTGGCCCATACCTCCATCCGGGAGGCGGCACGGCAGGCCGGGGAAATGGAAAGCATGGGCGTGGACGGGATTCTGGCGGTCATGGATACCTATTTCCCCGTTCCTCCCGAGGGAGTCGCCTCCTATTTTCGCGCCGTCGCCGAGGCCGTCTCCTGCCCGATCGTCCTGTATACCAACCCCAGCTTTTCCGGCACGAATCTGTCCCCCGAGGTCATCGAGTCCCTGCTCTCCACCCCCAATATCCGCTACCTGAAGGATGCTTCGGCCAACACGGGAAACCTCCTCACCCTCATGAACCGGGTGGGGGACCGGTTGAAGATCTTCAGCGCTTCGGCGCACATCCCCCTTGCGGTGATGATGCTCGGGGGGGTGGGATGGATGTCCGGCCCGGCCTGCGTGATCCCGGGGCAAAGCGTAAGGCTCTATGAACTCACCCGCGGCCGGCAGTGGGACGAAGCGATTGCTTTGCAGAAGCGGCTCTGGAGTATCAACTGGATCTTCCAGAAGTACGCCCTGGCCCCCTGCATCAAGGCCTGCCTGGAAATTCAGGGGTTCCCGGTGGGGCCGCCCATTCCTCCCCTCCAGCCGCTGAAAGGTGCGGCCCTCCAGGAGATCGAGGGGGTCTTGAAATCCCTCCAAGCCCTTCCTTAGAGAGCCGGGGTTCCGAAAAAAAACCTCCGAAAAAGGAGAGATATGCTACATTTATTTAAAGGGAAAAATTCGGGTAATGGATTGCGCATATGACCATCGATCGCGCGAGCGGGACTTTTTTTGTTCTTCTTGGCCTCTTCGTCA
>JAPLIW010000538.1 GCA_026388915.1 Deltaproteobacteria bacterium | reverse complement strand
CGAAAATTCACGAATCTCAATTCCAGAAACCGCCACATTGCTTATGATGGGCTGCGGGGTTATTGGGCTCCGGATATTACGAAAGAGTCTGAAGTAGGAAGAATCCGGGCGAGTTCATGGGTTTCCAATAGGCAGAGATCACGCGGCTCTGCCTTTTCTTATTCGGGCGAATTATATCAATCCCCCTTTCATCTTCTTCTGATCCACTTGTCGATCTCCACCGCCAGAATCACAATGTCGCCCGGGACCCATTCTTCGCTGTTGATCTCCTTTTCTTTCCCTTCTCTCCAGACCCGCGCCTGGGGGACGATCATCTTCTTCAAAGCCCGGACGCTCTCTTCGGCCTTGAACTCCTGGAAATAGCCGATCCCCGCGTTGAGGATCAGGACGGACAGGATTACCCCCGCATCCACGTATTCCCGCAGAAGAATGGTTACGAGGGCCGCCAGCAAGAGGATATAGATGAGCGGCCTGGCGAACTGATGGGGAAGATCTTGAGCCTGCTGATGGCTTCCTCTTCGGCAAGCCTGTTCGGGCCGTATTGGCCCAGACGCATGCGGGCCTCTCCCTCGCTCAGGCCCAATTCAGAAATATGGAATCGCCGGAATATCTCAGCAATATCCAGCTGATAATCATTCATCCTGCCTCCACCAGGTGCAAAAAATTCAACTCGCCGGAACGGGGGGATTACTTGGGCTCGACCGGGAGCTTGGCCTTCTCCCACTCGTCCCAGCCGCCCTTCAGGACGAGCACTTTTTCGTATCCACGGGATACAAACTGCCATGCCACCCAGGCACTGGTTTCTTCGTTGGGTCAGGAACAGTAAAATACGAGAGTTTTCTCCTTGGGGTATTGGTCATACCATCCCTGGATATCCTTCTCCGGGTTCTCCCGTACCGCCCCCTGAATTTTCTGCTTGCTCTCTTTCCAGGACCCTGACTCGCGCACATCGAGAATGACGACGTCCGGTTTCCCCATCATGGAGAGAAGCTGTTCTTTGGTTACCCGGGGAACCTCCGCTCCTTTTCCCATGGCTCGAACCGTCCCGGCCATCCCGCCTAAAAGGGAAAGGACCCCAATCAAGATCAATGTGGAGATGAAAGGTTTTTTCCCCTTATCCTACCTCCATGAAACCGGGGAGCGAAAAAACCCCTTTCTTTTAGGCTAAGAGATTTTTGCCCCGAGCGCAAGACGTATCCGATGCCTCGGGGACGACTTCAAAGGCGGACCGATCGTATTCAAGGGCGTTCGGAGGATGGAGTTCCGAGAGGATGCGGAGGGCAGGGAAAACATTGTTTTTTTGTCTCTCCAGGTCGATTAATTTAAAATCCTCCCCTTTTTGGAATGAAAATTGCAACCCTTATGGGTTATAATGAATCTTAATCCCGAACGGAACGGAGGCCGATCCTTATGGTTCGAACCTTTTTTCTCCTGTTGTCAGCGGTTTTCCTGGCCTGCGCCCTTCTGCCGCTGAGTCCATCTCCCCTGAAGGCTTTCGATCAGACCGGCTGTGAGAAGGACTGCCTGAAGTGCCACACCATATCCAACCAGGAAGTTAAGGAAATCCTGAAGAGCCTGAAGGCCCCGGATGCGGAGATTCTTAAAATTCAGGCGAGCCCCCTGAAAGGCCTCTGGGAAGTTTCGATCATCAACAAAGGGAGACCGGGCCTGTTCTACGTCGATTTTTCCAAGTCCCTCGTGGTTTCGGGCTCCATCGTCGAGGTCAAGACCGGGAAGAACAAGACCGCGGAGCAGCTGACCAAGCTGCAGGAGAGCCGGAGGGTGGACTTCTCCAAGATCCCCCTGAACCAAGCCCTGGTCATGGGGGACCCGGTCGCTCCGAAGAAAGTCGCGGTCTTTACCGACCCGGACTGACCCTACTGCAGCACACTCCATCAGGAGATGGAGAAGGTTGTCAAAGAGAGCAAAGATATCGTTTTTTACATTATCCTCTATCCCCTGAACTTTCACAAAGACGCCTACTGGAAATCGAAGAGCATCCTGTGCAACCGGTCCCTGAAGATGCTGGAAGAAGCCTTCGCCAAGAAGGAAATCCCCAAGCCGGGATGCGATACCAAGGAGATCGACAATAATATCCAGGTGGCCCAGTCTCTGGGCATCACCGGGACCCCGGCGCTGGTCCTGCCCGACGGCCGGGTGCACACCGGCATGATGCCTGCCAAGCAGCTGATCGATTTCATCAACGGAATTCCCAAACCCGAATCTAAAGTCAAATAGTCAGACGCCAAGGCCCCAGAGAGGGAAACCCCGTGATCCGGGGATTCGGGGAAACCAGCCCCAGGGCAGGTTTCCTCCCGAATCCCCGAAGTCCCAGGCCCCATTGGCCCTTTTACATGGCAGAATTCCAGGGAGGGAGCTAGGGAGATTTGGACGGGGTGCGCGGGGGAACTCCGAAGTGACAGCTGAGTAAATTCCGGTGCTGGGGATAATAATTCAGGTAGAACCTTTCCGCGTAATCATTGAGGTCTTCAAAAGGCCCGTGGGTTCCGATCATCTTCTCCTGAGGATTCCCGTAGTCCATGACGAAAAGTCTTCCTCCCAGATTGAAACCGCACAGATAATGAACCAGGGAGCGACCGGCAGAAAGGTGGATGATCCGGGCGCGATAGTCGGGATTGATCCGGTTTAGGGTTTCTCTGGCAAATAGAGCGGCATCCAGGGAACCGCCGGTTCTGTAGCGGAAGGTTTCTTCCGGGGCCTGAACCTTCGAGTGCTTTTCGCTGGCCTTCCGGGGGAGGCGACTTTGGCCGTCTCGAAATTGATCATACCGAAAATTGCCATTCAGCCATTCGGCGACGTCCTTATAAGAGATACACTTCTCAACCCATTTATCGTAAGTCTCCGCCCAGGAAGGAATTGGAATAAGGAGAAAGAATAGAATCAGGGCGGTAACATGCTTCATCATTCCTCCAGAACCTTTCAGGCATCAAACGATCGGGGCAAAGACTTTAGCGATATGAATTGCCCGATGTTTTCATATAACTTATCGACATTCTTTGAGGAAATCTTGAAGGCGGCCGGCTCCTGGGGGGACATCGCTCTCCAGTCTGTCTCCGAGAAGATCTTTCTGTCCCTCAACACGGACACTTACACGGTATTTTTTACCGCCGAAACCGGTCGAAGAGGCCCGGGCGGTCATCGTCTCCCACCGTGCGGAGCTGGATCATGATGGGGCCCAGGTTGTTTTCCTGGAAGACTCCCTCGGGAGGGGGTTCCTGGGCGTAGCGGGAATTGATGGAGAGGGGGAAATCCACCGGTTTGCTGAACTGGCCGGCGCGGTCTTGAATCTGGACGGTAAGGAGGAAGGCCACGAAATCCAAATTCCTGAAGGGGCTTACGTTCAGAAAAAGATATCCCGACAATTCCTTCTGATTCCCTTCTTTGATCCGGGTGATGCTCACCGGGTAGGTCCCCACTCCCGGCTGATGGATCGTGCAGAAGAATGCTTTCATGGCCTCGTCGGCGTCCGAAGCCTTGAGGTAGACCTTCCAGCTGCTC
Source organism: Deltaproteobacteria bacterium (assembly GCA_026388915.1). GTDB lineage: Bacteria > Desulfobacterota > SM23-61 > SM23-61 > SM23-61 > SM23-61. Next base: position 9,226 of record JAPLIW010000538.1, on the reverse strand, counting down.
CCCGGGGAAATTTGCGGGGCAGCAAAAGATTGGATGATCACCGGAACCGCCTGGGTAGGTTTTGCGGGATGGCCCGGCTGGCTCAGGGGCTCGTCACTCTTCTTATCCGGGGTCGCGCACCCCGCCAAAGCGACGACCAGCCAGAAAAGGAAAAGTGATTTCAGGCGTTTTTTCTCCATGTTTCGGTCCTCGACGAAGGGGGAAAAAAACGAAAAGACCCACCGGGTTCTTGCGCGCATCGAAGATGATGACCCCAGGATTTCCCGGCAGGAATTTCAGCCCTTCTCCGGTTGCCACAAGGACGGCGGCTTTTTCGCCCGGCGGGGAAATAAAAAAGCACAGCCCCCAGGTTCGGCCGAAGTCAGAAGTCAAAAGAGGATATCGGTAAATCGCCTGGGGGCCATGCTTTGACGGAATGAAACCGTGTTTCTCTGCGCCCTACTTTGGTTTTTTCCCGCCCAACCCGTTTCTCATGCGTTGCTTATGGGCGTCGGAATCCAAGTGACAACGCTTGTATTTCTTCCCGCTGCCGCACCAGCAGACATCGTTGCGGCCCAGGCTTTCCTTCTTGTCGGCTTGTTTTTGATTATTGAAAAGGCGTTCAAAAATTTTCATCTTACCCTTCACCCAATTTTACTAGCATCTCTGGATCGCGATCGGCATTCCGCAATCCGCATTCCGAATTGCGCAATTGAACTAATACCGGCGGCCTCCGCCTCCACCGCCCCGGCCGCTTCTGAAACCGCCCCCGCCGCCTTCCCGCCGGGGTCCTCCGCCTTCGGAATCCCTCTTGGGACGGGCTTCATTGACCGTGATGGTGTTTCCCAGGAGCTGTCCGCCGTTGAACCGCTGAATGGCCTCTTTCGCCGCTTCCTCGGTCTCCATTTCCACGAACCCAAAGCCCCTGGAAAGTCCCGTAAATTTATCCTTGATGACGTTTACGGTTACGACTTTTCCCACTTCGGAAAAGTTCGCTTTCAGATCCTCTTCGGTTACTTTGGCCGGCAGGTTCCCAATATAGAGGTTCTTATTCATGTCGTATTCCTTTCCTTTTTGATTTGTCCTTCCCGGAAGGGAGGAGCGAAAAGCGCGGAAGCCTTGTTTGGGAATTTGCCCGGCAGTGAACCCCGCGGCCAAAAATAAAAATGCCACCATAGCCCTAAAGAGCCAAGCGGCTTCCCGTTCCCTGAGCCAAGCCCTTTACAACTCTAATAAAATAGAATAATTTTTTTCGGCAGAGAAGTCAAGCTTAATTTCCAGTTTAGGTTCCATAACCCATCGAAGTTAGATTGGTTTTTAAATCTGGGGGGGGGCGGCTTCTTCCCCTGTTTCCATTCAAGAACACCCACCCGCAAAGGTGCCGGGCAGTTATCCAATCCTTGTGAGTGGGCACGCGGCCCGGATGTCTTCAGGTTTTTTCAGACGGGGGATGAAAAACTCTTTTTCCCAAAGCGCGCAGAAGGGGAAAGCAAAGGACTACGAGGGCCAAGGCCAGCAACACCCCCGAAATCGGGCGGGTGAAGAAATACAACGGGTTTCCCGTCCCGAACATGATCAGGGCCTTGCTGAGATTGACTTCCATCATCGGTCCCAGCACGAAAGCCAGGACGAGGGGGGCGGGTTCGAAGGCGAACCGCCTGAGGAGGTAACCTAATACCCCGAAGAAAAGGGTCATGATTACATCGGGGACACTGTTGTTCAGGGCATACGCCCCCAGCAGGACAAACATGATGATGAGGGGGGACAGGATCGCATAGGGAATGCGCAACAGCTGGACGAAAATTCCGATAAGCGGCAGATTCAGGATCAGGAGCATGATGTTCCCGATGTACATGCTGGCGATGACCCCCCAGAAAACATGGGGCCACTTGAGAAGGAGCAGCGGTCCCGGAGTCACGCCGTGAAGCATCAGGGCCGCCAGCAGGAGGGCCAGGACCGAATTGGTGGGGATGCCCAGGGTCAGCAAAGGAACGAAGCCGCCCGCCGTAGCGGCATTGTTGGCCGTTTCCGGGCCCGCCACCCCTTCGATGGCCCCAGTACCGAAACGTTCCGGATGCCTGGACACCCTTTTCTCGACGGCGTAACTCATGAGGGAAGCCACGGCCGGCATTCCGCCCGGCAGCACCCCGATGCCGAAGCCGAGGCCGCTGCCGCGGAGAATCGGCCAGAAGGACTCCTTCCAATCCTTCCGGGTGGGAAGGAGATTCTTGGGGACCGCCAGGACCGACCCGGTTTTCTCCCGCTGCTCGATGTTGAAAAATATTTCTCCCAGGCCGAAGAGGCCCATGGCCAGCGGGACCAGGCCGATGCCGTCGCGCAGGTAGAGAGTTCCGAAAGTGAAACGGTCCACCCCATGGATATCATCCGTTCCCACGACCCCCAGGAGCAATCCCAGGGCGGCCATGAGAAGTCCCCGGGCGACCGATTTGCCCACCAGGGTGCCGATGCAGGTAAAGGCGAAGAAGAGAAGGGCGAACATCTCCGGTGCGCCGAACTTGAGAGCTGCTTCCGCGAGGAAAGGAGAGATGAGCATGACGGCCACCACTCCCAGGGTCCCCCCGATGAAGGATCCGAAGGCCGCGATGCCCAGGGCGGCCCCGGCCCGGCCCTGGCGCGCCATCTGGTAGCCGTCGATGCAGGTGACCACCGAGGCGGCTTCCCCCGGGATGTTCACCAGGATGGAAGTGGTTGACCCGCCGTACATGGCCCCGTAATAAATCCCCGCCAGGAAAGTCAGCGAAGGAATCATCTCCATTCCCACCGTCGCGGGGAGGAGCAGGGCGATGGAGGCCGTGGGGCCGAGCCCGGGCAGAACGCCGATCACGGTCCCGATCACCACTCCCAGAAATACGACCAGGAGATTTCCCGGGGTCAGCGTGGTGGCAAAACCGGTCCATAGAGAGCCGAGGATTTCCATCCGTCGCTTTTCACCACCCCTTGGGTAAAGGGAAGAATCCCGCCGGAAGAGGCACTTTTAAAAGCACCCGGAACACGACCAGGGAAACCGCCGAGGCAATCACCGCCGTCCAGAGAGAGGTTGACCAGGCCTGTTTTTCCACCCAGCGAAGCTGGACGGCAAGAAGCGCGAAGGTAGCAACGAGGTAGCCGAGTTCATTGAGGAGCATCGTGTACGCCAAGATGGAAATCAGAGCGATGGCCAAGGCGCTCCATCGCGACGACTCGGGAGAAGCGGGTTTTTCTTCGGATCCCGGACGCAGGAAGAGCCAGATCCCCAGGCCGCCCATGGAGCAGGCGATGAGCAGGGGAAAGAATCCCGGCCCCGGCAGTTTGGAAGTCCCCGGGTCAAGCCGCCAACCCGCGATCGCCAGCAGGATCCCTCCGAAAAGGGCGGCGATGCCGACTCCTCTGTCCACCCGGCTCATCGTCCCTCCTCCTAAGGCTACTTTTTCAGGGAAGCTCCCACCTGCTCGTACATGGCTTTCATGCTCTTGTGGAAATCCTCCCCGCTGAGGTAAGCCAGTTCTACCTGAAGCTTCTGGGCGCTGGACTTGAACTGCGGGTCGTCAAATAGCTTTTTCAGACTGTCGTGGAGTTTCTGGACGATCGGTTTCGGGGTATTTTTGGGAAACACAAAACCCTTTTGGTTTTCGATGTAGACGTCGTACCCCAGCTCCCGCAACGTGGGAGTATTCGGCTCCACCGGAGAACGGGACAGCGAAGAATGGGCCAGAGGACGGATTCTTTCCCCCTGGACCAGGGCATAGGCTTCGTTGGGTGAGGCCATAGCCACATTCACATGGCCTCCAGCCAGAGCGGCAAGTGTTTCCGCTCCTCCCTTGTGGGGGACGTGGCGCAGGCGCATCCCCGTCCGCTTTTCCGTCACCAGGACAGTGGAGTGATGCAAGCCGCCGATCCCCGAAGTGGCGTAGGTGTACTTCTCGGGATTCTGTTTGGCGTCAGCCACGAACTCCAGCATGGTCTTCCAGGGGCTGTCGGTTTTCACGTAAAAACCGACGCGCTCGATCATGAGACGAATGACGGGGACGAAATCGTTAATGGGGTCGTATGGCAGTTTCTTGAAGTGGGGCACGGAGATGGTTTCACTCCCCCCGGCCACGAGGAGCATGTACCCGTCCGGCTTGGCCGAGGCGACGGACTGCGCGGCAATCGTCCCGGTGGCCCCCGCTTTGTTGATGACCGCCAGGGGTTGCCCCACGTATTTGTGGGCCACGTCGGCCACGGCCCGAGCGATCATATCCGTTCCCCCCCCGGGAGGGTACCCGACGATCACTTCAATGGGTTTGGCGGGATAATCCTGGGCCTGGGCATAGCCGAACGCCAGGGAGAGAGCCAATAAAAAAAACAACCCGGTCCATTTGCGAAACTTTTCACTCTCCATGCCTTTTCTCCTTTCTTGGCTGGATTTCTTTACGTACCCCAAGAACAAGAAGGAAAAATTCCTTCGCTGCAGGGAAGGGTACAGGATTGCATCCCCAATCGAAAACGTGCGCCGTGTCGGGTCCGCTCGCGAAATTCTTGGATAGAGGAAAAGTATAATGGAAAAGAGAGTGATGTCAAGGAAAAGGAAAACCAAAAAGGAAAACCCGGTGAGCAGAAAGGAGAAAAACCGGTTGACACGCTTCTCTGGAAATTGTATACATAATTGTATTTTAAAAAAACAGGAACAGGAACCCCGATCGCCTTGATTCCCGCCGTTCAATCCACCCGAGTCATGCAGGAGATGGAGGCGGCCATCCTTTCCGGGGCGCTCAAGCCCCGGGAGCGGCTGGTGGAGATGGACCTCATCTCCAGGTACGGGGTCAGCCGGACGGTCATCCGGGAGGCCCTGCAACGCCTGGAAGCCCGGGGACTCATCCGGACGGCCCCTTTCCGGGGGGCCACGGTGGCCGACCTGACGGGGGAGGAGATCGACGAGCTCTATTTCGCCCGAGTGGCCATCGAGAAGACCGCCGCCGGGCTGATCCTGTATAACATCCGTCCGGAAGAGATCCAAAGGCTGAAAGCACTGCTCCGGGAATTGGAAAGCCACCTGCGGCGCAAGACCCCCCAGATGATCGAAAAGGACCTGGAATTTCACCGGGCCGTCTATCAAACCTGCCGGAACCGGTACCTGTGCGAGATCATCGACTTTTTGCGCACCAAAGCTCATATCGTGGGGTACAACGCCTGGTCCCTGCCCCAGCGGATCGAGCAGTCGATCCTGGAGCACCGGGCGATTCTGCGGGCCATCGAGGAACGGAATCGGCCCCGGCTGGAGAAACTGGTGGTGAAACACATCACCTTCTCTAAAAGGAGTTATCAGACCCAGCTGAAAGGGCTGGATCAGCGCGCTGGAGATGCAGGGAGGCAGGTTCCCGGAATCATAAGAAAGAAGATCAGGCCGGGAAAATCGAAGGGGAAACCCTAGGGAGGAATAAAGTTGGCCAAGGTACGAATCTACCGCGATCTTTGTAAAGGGGTAGAAGAGTGCGGCATCTGCGTCTCGGTCTGCCCCAAGAAGCTTTTTCAACCGTCCGCCGTTTTGAACCCCAAAGGGTACCGGCCGCCGGAGATGAAGGATGAGGCGGCCTGCACGGGCTGCGAGAACTGCATGATCTACTGCCCGGACCTGGCCGTAGCGGTGAAGAAGGAGAAGGCCGCCAAGGGGGCGAAGAAATGAAGGAGAAACGGGTTCAAACGGGAAAATATTTCATGATGGGAAACATAGCCTGCGCCGAGGGGGCCCTCGCCGCCGGGTGCGAATTCGCCGCGGGTTATCCGATCACCCCGGCCACGGAGATCGCCAACCGCCTGGCCGAAAGGCTTCCCCAGGTGGGGGGCATGTTTCTCCAGATGGAAGACGAAATCAGCTCCATCGCCGCGATCATCGGCGCCTCCTGGACCGGAAAGAAAGTCATGACCGCCACCTCGGGCCCGGGAATCAGCCTCATGCTGGAAAACATCGGCTTTGCCATCGGGGTGGAAACGCCCTGCGTGATTGTGAACGTGCAGCGCGGAGGGCCTACCACGGGGATGCCCACCGCGGGGGTCCCCGCGGACATGGTCCAGCCCAAGCGGGGCTCCCACGGGGACTACGAGATCATCGCCCTCTGTCCGGCCTCTCCTCAGGAGATGTTCGAACACACGGTTCTGGCCTTCAACTTTGCCGAAAAATACCGCGTGCCCGTTTTCCTCCTTTCCGACGCCTTTGTGGGGCACATGCGGGAAGAGGTGGTCATCCCCGAGGCCGAGAAGATCGAGATTGTCCACCGCAGGATCCCGGAGATCGGGACGGACCCCCAGAAGATCAAAGGGTTCCTGGACGAGGATGTGGCGCCCATGCCCATCTTCGGCAAGGGATTCCGGTCCCACGTGACCAGCTCGTGCCACGATGAGTATGGAAAGCGGAACCTGAGCGACCTTACGGCCCTCGACAACTTCATACGGAAACTTTCCGATAAAATTCTGAAGCACAAGGAAGACATCGTGAGAGTCGAGCGGGACTACGAGGGGGCCGAAGTGGTCTTAGTCTCCTACGGCGCCGTGTCCCGAGCAGCCAGGATGGCGGCGAATCTGGCCCGGGAGCAGGGTCTCCCGGTGGGAACCCTCCGGCTGATTACCGCCTGGCCCTTTCCCGGTGAAGAGATTGAAAAGATGGCCCGGAAGGCAAAGAAGGTGATGGTCCTGGAAAACAACCTGGGGCAGCTTTATCCCTTCATCAAAGCCGAGGCCGCAGGCCATGCGGACGTTTCTTTCCTAGCCCCCCGGGTCATCGGCGAGATCCAGGACCCGGAGGCCATCCTGGAACGAATCCGAGAGGTCCTGAAATGAGCGAGATCGTCCACCCCCTTCATCGTTTCATCCGTCCCTATGTGACTTCGACCACCAACTGCCCGGGCTGCGGCAACGGGATTGCCGCCCAGGCCATCCTGCGGGCGGTCGATGAGCTGGGCATGACCCTGGACGATTTCATCTTCGTCACCGGGATCGGGTGCTCGGCCTGGATTCCCAGTCCCTTTTTCGACGTGGATGTCCTCCACACCACCCACGGCCGCCCCATTGCCTTTGCCCTGGGAATCAAGATGGGCCTGCCGGAGAAAAAAGTCATGGTCACCAGCGGAGACGGGGACCTGGCGGCCATCGGCGGAAACCACCTCATCCACAACGCCCGGCGGAACGTGGAGATGGCAGTGATCTGCCTCAACAACGGGATTTACGGAATGACCGGAGGGCAGGCGGCCCCGACTACCCCCATGGGGCTGAAGACCGCCAGCACCCCCTACGGGACCTTCGAGAATCCCTTCGACATTTCCGAATTGGTTATCGCCGCGGGAGCCTCCTTCGTGGCCCGGTGGACGACCCACCACGCCCGGCAGCTGACCGCCTCGATCAAGAAGGCGGTGCAGAAGAAAGGCTTTTCCTTCATCGAAGTCATCACCCAGTGCCCGGTGCAGTACGGAAGGAAAACCGGGTCCGGCAGCGCGGTGCAGATGATGAAGGAGTATAAGGAAAAATCCATCCTCATGAAAGAGGCGGCCAAGCTTTCGAAGGATGAGTTGCGGGGGCGGATCGTGGTCGGGGAGCTGGTGGACAAAGAGGCGCCGGAGATGCTCGACGAACTCAATAAGATGAAAAGGAGAGCCTCGGGGGAAAAGGCATGAAGCGAACCGAAATCCTGATCGGCGGAGTGGGGGGACAGGGAGCCATCCTGGCCGGGATTCTGCTGGGATCGGCCGCCACCGTCTTCGACAACCAGAAGGCCGTTCAGACTCAAGCGTACAGCTCGGAGCAGAGGGGGGGGATGGCCCGGGCCGAGGTCATCCTATCCGACGAACCGGTCACCGACCCCCAGGTCCGGAAACCGGACATCCTCATCGCGCTCGCCCAGGATGCCATCAACCGGCACCTCAAGAAGATTAAGCCCGGCGGGCTTCTGGTCATGGACTCGGACCTGGTGCAGGAGGTGGAAAAGGGGAATTTCGAGATTTTGTCCATTCCCGCCACCAGCATTGCGGACAAGGAAATGGGGAGCGTGGTCGTGGCCAACCTGGTTCTTCTGGGGGGGCTGCTCAAAAAAACAGGGATTCTGTCGATTGGCGCCATGGAGAAAGCCATCGAGGCCAACGTCCCCCCGAAAGCCAAGGAGATGAACCTCAAAGCCTTCCGACGTGGACTGGAATTTTAAAATTTTTATTGGACACAGATAAGCACAGATGAACACAGATGATAAAAGATAATAGATGACCTATATAGGATTTTTAATTTTCCTATCTGTGTTTATCTGTACGACTTTGCTGTAAAGTCTTTAAATTTTGTTAAGATCTTTTTATGCCTCTTTATCCGCGTTTATCCGTGTTCATCCGTGTCCCATTAGGTCTTTTGTCTTTAAGTTTCTTGCGAATATAAAATCTGTGTTTATCTGTGTTCATCTGTTTCCTATCAAGGTTTAAATTTTTTTGAAAGGAGGGGTGGTATGGCAGTCAAAACATTACCGGAGTACGTGGAGAGTCTTCGGAAGTTGAAGCCCACGGCCTACATGTTCGGGGAGAAACTGGAGAACGTGGTGGACAATCCCCGGATCCGGGGGGGAATTAACGCCACCGGGGCGACCTATGAACTGGCGAATTCGGAAAAATACCGAGACCTGTTTACCACCGTGTCTCCCTTCACCGGAGAGCGGGTGAACCGCTTCACCCTGCCGCCCCAATCCATCCAGGACCTGGTGTGCCGGGTGAAGATCAACCGTGCCCTGGGAAACCACGTGGGAACCTGCCACCAGCGCTGCACGGGGCTGGATTGCATGAGCGCTCTTTCCATCGTCACCTATGACCTCGACAAGAAATTCGGCACTCCGTATTACAGCCGTTTCCTGGAGTTCTTGAAGAACATGCAGCGCAACGATTTCACGGCCAACGCCAGCGTGACCGACGTCAAAGGAGACCGCAGCCTCGGCCCTCACGAACAGGCGGATAAAGACCTTTACCTCCGGGTCGTGGAGAAGCAGAAAGACGGGATCATCGTCCGGGGGGCCAAGGTGCATCAGACCGGGTCGTTGAGTTCCCACGAGCTCATCGTCCTGCCCACCCGCGCCATGGCCAAAGGGGACGAAGACTATGCCGTGGCCTTCGCCCTTCCGGCGGATACCAAAGGGATCATCCATGTGGTGGGAAGAAACACCCTCGACACCAGGGAAATCGAGGGGGTAGACTGCGGAAACGCCCGGTACAGCAAATATTGTCCGACGGTCATCTACGACGATGTATTC
>JAPLIW010000415.1 GCA_026388915.1 Deltaproteobacteria bacterium | reverse complement strand
CTCTGGTTCGCTCAGCTGATTGCCATGATCGGGTTGAGTTTGATTATTCCCTTTCTCCCCCTTTACCTGCGGGAAATCGGGGTTACGGGAAAGGAGGCGTTGAAAATCTGGAGCGGGCTGATTTTTTCGGCTCCCTTCATGGTTTCCGCGTTCCTGCAGCCCCTCTGGGGCATGCTGGGAGACCGGCGCGGCCGAAAACCCATGGTGGTGCGGGCCATGCTCGGCCTGGCCCTGGCTAATTTCCTCATGGGGTTTGCCCAGACCCCTTCCCAGGTATTGATTCTCCGGTTCCTTCAGGGAAGCCTGTCCGGATTTGTGGCCCCCTCTCTGGCGCTGATGGCCTCCAGCGCGCCGAGAGAAAAAACGGGACAGGCTTTAGGAACCCTGCAATCCTCCCTCGTGACCGGCATGATTATCGGGCCCCTCTTGGGCGGGGTGTTGGCTCACTTTATGGGGTACCGGCCTATTTTTTTCTGGACCGCCTTTTTCTGCCTTGCCGGGGCGATCCTGGTCATGCGCTTGGTCAAGGAAGATTTCGTCCGCAAAGAGAAAGAGAAAAGAGCGACTCTGGGGGAGAATCTCCGCTTTGTCTTCCGGTCTCCGGAACTTCGAGTCTTAGTGATGCTCATGGTCCTGGTTCAATTTTCGATTGTGATGGTCGCTCCTTTCCTCAGCCTGTATGTGGAATCTCTGAAATTCTCCCCGGAATATATCGGCTTAATGACCGGGGTGGTATTCGGAATCGCCGGGGTGGCCAATGCCATCACCGCCCCGTTGTGGGGAAAACGCGCGGACCGGATGGGCTACCGGAAAGTTCTGCGTCATTCCTTGGTGGGGATATCCCTCTTCTGCCTGCCCCAGGCTTTTGTCACCAATGTCTACCAACTGCTGATCCTGCGGGCGGGGATGGGGGCCTTTGGTTCGGGAGTCATCCCCACGGTCAACACGATTGTTCAGCGCTCCACCGCGGAAAAGGACCGGGGCGGGATTTATGGAATCTTTCAGAGCGCCCTTCTGGTGGGAAATATGGCCGGCCCCCTGATCGGTGGGTTCTTATCTGCTTCTCTCGGTTTGAGGTGGATTTTCCTGATCAACGCCGCGATTTTAATCCTGGCTGCTTTCTGGGAAAGAAAAGCAATGCGCGGTAACACCTGATTCTAATTCCCTCGTGATTTCACCATTCAATTCTTTTTCAAAAAAATTGTTTTGCCGGCCTTATTTTGGTAATATAGATCCCGATCACCGATCCATAAAACCCTTGTTTTGATCTTTATGGACATCTCCAACTTCATGCAGAGAATACTGTCATTCGTCCCCATCGTGGACCTCGGGATGGAGCCAAAAACATTTGCCCTCCTGGTCGCCTTCCTGCTTTTCCTAATCTCCTTGCTTGTCAACCTGCTCCAGCGTCGTTCTTCAAAGGCCCGCTTTGATCGCATGCTCAAGAAGGAAGAATCGGTCGTCAGTTTCCTTGAGGGAATAAACAAATACCTGAATGAACTGGAGTGGACCTGTACCATTGAGATGGACAAAGCAAGCTCCCCAAAGGAGGTGGGCAAAGCGATCAATGCGGCCCGGAATAAGATTGAATGGATCCTCGATGACATGAAGACCCATCTTTCCTCCTTCCGCCAATACCGAAAAAAAGAAAAGGCCGAGAAAAAAAATAAGAAACCGAAGGAAAAGAAGGAACCTACTCTTCGAGGTTTCTAATT
>JAPLIW010000819.1 GCA_026388915.1 Deltaproteobacteria bacterium | reverse complement strand
TTCTGTCTCCTGGATAGCTTCTCCGTACTTTTATGCCCTCCATCCCATTTTTCGTTCATGATGGGGAAACCCAAATCGGTGATAGGGGGGGATAGTGTCGCCGGCGGTAACACACATTTTAAACTTTCGACATTTGCTACTATTCCCATCAACTATGCCTATCTATACATTCTCACCATATTACAAGGTTTCGAAACGCGATAGTCCCTATAATTCTCCGGGTTACCCTCTTTTCCCTCCTCAGCGGCCTTGACAACATTGTAACCTTCGCGAGTGCTCATATAATGCAATGATATCAAACGCCTTTTGCAAATTTCTTCAAGAGATTGCAGCATAAGATCAAAGTGACGGTCTAAGATGGCATTCGAACTTTGGACACCATGAGAATACACTTTTATAAAAACCCATTCTGGCCGCCCCTTGACATGAATGTTTGCGTCGATCCAGCAGTTAATTCTCTTTGGAGTGGGAATGGCATATGACTCGACAGCACCAAACTCCAGCCCCATAGACTTAAATTCAAATGCTATTGGACCTTCAAAAATCATCAACTGACCATCAAACCTCTTTCCCACCTCTGCATCAATGCCTGTGTCATAAGACTTGGGGTCTGGAGTGTCAAAAACGTAATAAATTGAGTTGATTTTTCGGGGCTGAGATGGGGTTCCAATCGTTGAAAAAGTGAAATCTGCATAGCAACCATGGTCCAATAATATTTGCAACTCATTATTCACGCCACATCTTGGCTGTGAATTGTCTAACGCCCAATTTCCATGAATGAATGCAAAATGGACAGCCGGATTAGCCTCACATGGAACAAAAGCTCCGTATTTCCGGAACCATTGAAGGGCTTCGTCCAGCATTTTAGGGAATTCAGTGGAAGTTGCAGGAGGATGGTGCCAGTGTAACTCTACCTCGCCATATCCTTTGAATGCCATTTCAGATAAACTTCTAAGTACTTCTTCATTGCGGTGCTCATATGGATAAAACCACGTATAACGGAAACGATTCCCAAAGGAATCAAAGTGTTTATCGGCAGTCAATCGAAACTTTTCTAGCCAGCTCTCATTGATTCTAACCCCTTGCTCGCCCTTCCCCGGTTCATAGTGATCAACCATGATAAATATAACATGCTTTTGTTTATCTGACACCTCTTCTCGATGGTTGAGTTGAGACGATATGTACGATGGGAACCAAATATAGGCCTGCCACTTTATAATGGTGTAAGCCCCCTTGGCCATATAAAGCAGGGCAATCAGGATTGGGGTGATCACCAATAAGCGTTTCCATGGCATCTTCAAATTGATGATCCTTCTTTTCATATTATAATAGTAATCGGAATGAGGATTCTTTCAACGGTTTTTATTATTTTCAACGTAGAGGTCAAACCATGTCTGAAGAACAACAAGTGACCATATTAAGGTATCATGGATTTGCTTGCCGGTTAGGTGCTCCGTAGGTAATGTTTGGATGGTTCTTGGGTTAAATAATCCGTGCCTTTGAAGATTTTTTTTGAAAGGGCGTCCGATACATAAATCTTGAGGTCTGTTTGAAGCCAACGGGTCATAGGGCTAACGAAGCCCTGTTTCCGATGCCTGATGACCCCTTGGGCAGCAGATTCTTGGTTGCCTTTTTCAGCAAATATTTCTTTTGAAAGCCCTTTATTTTCATCTCGGGAGGAATTGTAGCACAGAATTCAACCAGTTTGTGATCCAAAAAGGGAACTCTCACCTCCAGCGAATGATGCATGCTCATCGGTCAGTAACGGCCAATATATCTTCGGGGAGATACGTCTTCATGTCGCAATAAAAAACACGATTGAGATCGTCTTCACCCTGCCAGGAGTTGAAATAGGACAGGATCATGTCCCGACATGTCTCCATAGGCTGAAGAAATCTGTTGGGTTCCGCAGAGAGGTTCATTTCCCCGTTCATCCTGGATAGATACCCAAAATAACGGCGACCCGGCGATAGGGAAGCAAAACGAGCGAAGGTTTTTATATGGTTTACTGTATAGTGGCCATCGCCCTTTCTGGAAGTCTCTCAATCACCTTGCAAATGGCATTCTCGCGAATAAAATGGGGAATTCTCTCATAAATTCTACTTAGAGCAAATCCTAAATAACGTTCGTAGCCACCGAAATTCTCATCCACACCCAATCCCGAAAGGGCCACTGTTACTTGTTGCTTCGCCGCTTTGCACACGAAATAACTAGGAATGGTAGAATCGTCCGCCAGCGGTTCGTCTATAGCGCCAATAATTGTTTCAGTAAGATTTTGAAAAACAGGTAGTACCTCATCTTCCGTATGCCGAGTACCGTATCGAGATGCCACTCTGTGGGCGTATGATCTTTCATCGATATACCCACCCGTATCTCCGCCAAATCCTATGGAAACGGTGTTCACGGGTTCGTTGCCTACCTTGCTCATCAGGGCTACGACTGTGCTGGGAATCGGTCCCGCCGCTTAAGAAAACTCCCAGAGGCACTTCGTTCATGAGGTGCATGCCTACGGATTCTCTTAAAAGTTGCATAAAGCCTTCGATAAAGTCATCTTCGCTCATCTCGCGATTTGGTTTGAATTCGATGTCCCAATATTGTTGAATCCGAATATCTCCGTTCTCAACGCAAAGAAAATGTCCTGGCAACAATTTCCTGATCTTTTTGAAAATGGTCATGGGAGCCGGTATGCGAATGACAACGGAAAAGTGACCCACTGTGATAACGGAAAAGGGCCCCACCCCCCTTTAATAGATAGAAGGATAAATCAAGATGGGTATGGGGACCCATCTTGATTTATATCCTTTTTAGGCCCCGCAGGGGCCGAAGTGGCAGCCACTTCGCGATTTTCTGATTTTTGTCGCGTCCGATTTTTACCCTTTAAGCTCTCCGTTAGGCGGATACTTTCCCAGTCAAACTGGAGGATGTGACAATGATGGGTCAGGCGATCCAGGAGAGCCGCCGTCAGGTTTACGTCCTCGAAAACACCGGTCCACTGCGGAAAAGGCAAATTGGTGGTCACCAGGAGCGATCCCTGCTCGTACCGCTGGGAGAACACCTGGAAGAGCAACTGAGACCCCTCCCGCGAAAAAGGCAGGTAGCCCAGTTCGTCCACGATCAATAGCGAGTATTTGGCCATCCGCAAAAGGAAACGTTTCAACTGCTTCTCTTCCCGCGCCTCTACCAAAGTATTGACCAAATCGGCCGCGGTGGTGAATAACACCCGGTAACCTTTGCGGCACGCTTCCAGGCCGAAGGCGATGGCCGCGTGGGTCTTGCCCGTCCCATGCTTGCCCAAGATGACAATATTTTCCTTCTGCGCAATATAGCCGCACTCCGCGTATTCCCGCACCTTCAGCGCGCTCAGCCCAACCCATTTTCCCAGATCCGTTTTCTCCAGGGTCTTCAGATACGGAAAATGCGCCTCCCGCATCCGCCGCTGCAGCTGCCGGTCCTGCCGCTGCTCTACCTCCCGCGTCGTTAACGCCAAAAGAAAACTCTCATAACTATCCCCAGATTCTCGGGACTGGCGGGAACATTCCCCGTAATCTCGCAGCATCGCCGGTAGTTTCAACTGCCGAAGGGAACTGTCCAACAACATCCGTTCTGCCGCGTCATTCATGTCACGCCCCCTTCCAGCAGGGCGCCATACCGCCTCACGTCGCTGATCTCTATTCTCCGATCCGTTATTCCCGGAATCAGATCTTCCGGCAGGGGCGACACCTCCGCAGATCTTCCTTCCTTCATCCTAAGTACGTGCTTCACCGCGTCATAGCTGAACGCCCCGCAGGCCACTGTCTCCCCAACCGCTTCTTCCACCGCCCCGGCTGGATAATCCTGATGAAGTTGCAGGATGCGCACGAACTCCCGTTTCCCTCGGTTATCCCCTTGCCGCGCCACCAGCTTGTTTAACATCTCCTCGTAGCACCCGGGCCAACTCGGCCGCCACTGGCAGATGGCTCGAGCACTATCAAACGCCCCCACCCGTTCCCCAATCAACCCCAGGTAATGCAAAGGATCAATCTGCCACTTGCTATTCCCAAATACCCGAAGATGTTCCGCTATTTTCCGGTTTCCATCATACAGGCTGACGGTCCAGCACCCCACGTGCGCCCATAACCTGCGCCCCACGTACGCCGTGGGCACCGAATACCGGTTCCGGTCCACTTGCGCCGTCTGGTATCGGCTGATCCGCACCGGCACGAGTTTGAGGTTTTCAAACGGGTTTCCCGGCAAGGGCAATAACCGCCCTCTCTCCTCTTCATGCCGCTCCTCGATCGTCCGCCTATCTTCCCGCGATTCTAATCTCTTTCCACTGTGTTCCACACATCTTTCCAGTAAGAACCGGTTCAGTTCCTCAAAACTCTCTACCTTTGGCAAGGGAACCAAAAAATTCCGCCGGGCATAGCCCACACCCCCTTCAACTCCTCCCTTTTCATTCCCCTTCCCGGGGTTGCAGTACCGCGCTTCAAAAGTGTAATAACTCCGGAAGGACACAAACCGCTCCTGCTCCCGCCGCCGCTTTCCCCGCAAAACCGCCTGCACGGCAACCGTTAAATTGTCGTAAACCAGCACCGGGAAGACCCCGCCAAAATACGGAAATGCTGCCAGGTGACCATCAAAAAACATCTCTTGTCTTTCCCAGGCATAGGCCCGGACAAAGATCTTCCCCGAATACCGCGACCGCATGCAAAATAACTTCACCTCCCGCTTCTCTCCATTCATCACCACCCAGGCCTGCCCCCAGTCTACTTCCGCCTCCCGGGCCACCTCCGGCGAAAGCGGAATCACCGCCGCCTCCCGCCTGTATCCTAAATCCGCTTTGCACTGTCGGACCCATCGGCGCACTGTGGACTCCGCCCCCGAAAACCCATGCTCCTCTGCCAACCGCGTATAGATCCGCCGCGCCGTGTGCCGCTGCTTCTTCGGGTTCTCTAAATCCTCCTCTAACCACTTCTGTAACATTCCTGCTACGCTATCCATGACCGGGTTCCCCACTTCTCTCTCCCGCCTATATCGCGGTTCCTCCCCGGCCAATATCTTCCGGATTGTCTTGCGGTGATGCCCAAACTCCCGGGCCAACTTCCGGATCCCTTTCCCATACTTCCGATGCGCCGTCCTGATCATCTCGTACTGATCCATCCCCAGCATCCTTTCTCCTCCTCTGCCTTCGAGTCTTTCGTGACTCTAAAGCTTAGCAGAGGGCTCCCGGGGGTGGGTCACTTTTCGGTTATCACAAGGCCCTTTAGTGGGTCACTTTTACTTTATCAAAATCATTTTTAAAGAATACCCTGTCAAACGCCTCGCCAAATACCCAACGATCCCCCGCGCAAAAGATTCCTCCCGATTCCGATTTTCACTATAGATTGATTTCTTTGATATTCCCAAATCGGAAACGACCCATGCGACGATTTCCGGAATCGAAAGCTGATACCCAAAAACGCCTCTCTCCCCCAGCCTCTCCTGACTGTTTTCAAGATTCTCTCCTTCCCCCCCGGGTTCCCCTTTAAAAAAACCTCCCCCCTCCGCGAGGCGATGCTCACGCTGGCCGGCCCAATAGCCTCTTCTATCTCTTCTTTGCTGATCCTCATCTCGCCCCCCTACAAACCTGTCAACAAAAAATCATTGACTTTTGCCTTTAACTATTATTATACTTATTTAGGTTTATTAGGTATCATAATAGGTATATCATATTAAAGCCTATTTAAGGGT
>JAPLIW010000183.1 GCA_026388915.1 Deltaproteobacteria bacterium | reverse complement strand
CAAAAATTTGTCCTCATCCTCCAGCAGAGGCTGGGCGGCAGCTGTTTGCCGCCAGGCAAAATACTTTTTAGCCCCCTCCAGGTCATCGAACCAGAGCTCGACAAAACCATCGCCCTCATATTTCGAACCGGGGAGCTTGATGAAATGATTTTGGGTATATTTTCTCAATCCGGGGATGATTTTTCCCGCCAGAGCTCCGTGTTTTCCTCTCCAATAACTCTTGAACTCTTCATCCGTCAGATCAGGTTTTTTAAAGAGCAAGGCCATCAGTTTAATCATACTACCTCCTTTGACAATAATGTGAATCCCTTTTGCCTGGGTTGGATCTCCTTTGCCAAGTCACCTTTGTTGAATGCTGAGACCCGACCGCGAAGCTTTCGTCGCATCGAAACCCGACTAGCAGTGGCCAAGCAAACGCTGCTCAAGGTCAGTCCGAAGCCATCTTGCGGATGAGGTCCAGGTCCAGCATGCCGGAGGTCCCAACCATTTTTGCCAGGAGGAATTTCCGGCCTGAATTTCTCGTATAGGGTATAGACCTTTTCCGCCAGCTGAGAGGGCTGCAAGGACTTCACGAGCTCCAGCATCGCGTTAGAAACCCCTTCGAGGGCGCCACCGACCTTGCCCTCCAGATACTTCTGCACGCCCTCGGAGGGAAAGAGTAATTAAACCTAGTCAACAACGCCCCGGAGCCCACTAAAACGAGGATCCGTATATCCCGTATTTGAAAGCCGCCTCCATATAGTATCGGATACTGTCGAGCGTGGCATCGGGCGGAAGCGCACAGCCATGGGAAAGGATATATGCACTGCCTGCCGCTGCGGTCTCGATGCACGATCGGACCGCCTGGTCGATATCCTCTCTCGTTCCATGGAGGAAGAGCTCGACACTCAGGTTTCCCCGGATGACGACCCTTTTTTTAGAGGCCTCGACTATCTTTTTGAGCGACGATGGGCCGTCGATTTCTATGAAGTCCGGGCCGGTATCCAGGACCTCCTCCATGATCGGATCGATGTAACCGCAGATGTGGAGGCCGCACAAGACCTTTCCTCCGTTCTCTCCCTTGAGGGCCCCCATCAGTTCATGATGGTAGGGCTGGATGAACTCCCGATAGATCTTGGGAGAAATCAGGCTGCACGACGCGGAGGGGTCGCCGCAGACAACCATCAGGACACCGGTTTCAGCCAAGGCCATCCCCCGGTCAATGGCGAGGTCGGTGGAGATCCTCATAAGGCGGTGGACGAATTCGGGGTCATCCACGGTATCCAAGAGGACGTTTTCTACTCCCCGAAAATTCACCGCGCCGGACCAGGGTCCGGGAAAGAGGGCGACGGCGGCCTTATCCGGAAAAGCCTCCGCAGACTGACGGCACAGGTCGATATAGGGCCGGTAACTGGAGCTCTTCCTGGGATCCTGGAAGGAAAGGTGCTCGATGCGCGCCTTGTCCTTCAGAGGAGGCTCCATCCGGGCATCGGAGCCATGTTTTTTGCGGTACCTTGCCTGGGCCGTCATGGGCAGGAGCGGGTCTCCGGGGACCCGGACGAGGTCGGAGGGAAAAACCTCGAGGGCCTTGGCAGTGGCCTCCATAGCAATGCAGTCGTCGAGCAGGTAATCCTCCAGGGTATATCCAAGCAAATGGGCACAATTCATGGCCGCAGCAATCATCACCGGGACGCGGTCCGCATACTCCCTCTGGAATGCGGCCAGGACCCTTTCCTTACCAGTAATTTCGGGCATTGCCTTTCCTCCTCAAATGGCTCACTGGCAAAAACCAAGGATGTTCCGATTCATAAGTTCCATTGGCCGAATTCAAATACCAAACGAAATCCCGGGATCTGGATGGAAGACCGATTTGGGTTCGAACTTGGGGATTGGATAATCATTTGAACTTTGAGTTTTGGAATTTGTCATTCGATGGGTCCCTTTATCCGCCCCGGGCGGGATGAGGTTCGACCCTTATTTCGCTGTGAATCGGGGCTTTCTCCTCTCCAGAAACGCATTGGCGCCTTCCCAGGGCTCGGCAGAGAGATAAAGGCGCTCAACCATCTCGGGCTCGCAGATGAAGATATCGCCGAGGTTAGGGGCGGCCGAGGCATTTACGATCTTCTTGGTCATCCGGATGGCCAAAGGGGCCTTTTGGGAAATTTGAAGGGCGAGTTCCCTGGCGGACTCCATGAGCCGATCCGGAGGAATGACCCGGTGGACGAGCCCCATAGCCAGGGCCTCCCGGGCATCGATCTGCCGGCCCGTCATGATCAGGTCTTTAGTCCATGCCGGACCGATGAGCTTGCTCAACCGGGCTGTGCAGCCCCAGGTGAAGAAGATTCCTACGTTCACTTCGGGAATTCCGAAGACGGCATTTTCCGATGCGATCCGGAAGTCACAGGTCATGCAGAGGGAGAGCCCGGCCCCGAGGGCGAGACCGTTTACGGCCGCAATCGTCACCTGTTCCATGTTTTCCATAGCCCTCATAAATTCATGACCGAAGAGCTGTCTGTGCCGGTACAAAGGGGCCACCTCGGCGGGCTTTTCCGGAGGAGGACCCCCCCGTTGGCTTAAATCCGCGCCGGCCGAGAAGGCCCTGCCGGACCCGGTGAAAATTACGAAACGGCAATCGGCATCTTCCCTGAGTTCGGTGGAAAGCCGAAGGAGTTCCCCAAGAAGATCCGGGTTCAGGGCGTTGAGTCGATCTGGTCGATTTAGAGAAACGGTCAGGATGGGATCGTTCCTCTCAATGGTCAGGTATTGATAGGTCATGGCTTTTTTCCTCCTCTTCTTTTTGGCCTATCCGGGCCGTAGAAAGTGCGGAGTAAAAGGCAGGCGGGGGCAGTCTAAAAATGAGACACCTGGGTTATAAATATAGGGGTTTGAGGTTTCCTGTCAAGTTATTTGTCCTTTTCTTGTGGGTTTGAGTCCTGCCGTGATGAGGGTTTCCAGTTAGAGCGTTTCTTGGCCTATCGCAGTCGATAACTTTCCCCATTGGCTTCCAGGAGGTGGCACCGGTGAGTGAGCCGGTCCAGAAGGGCGCCGGTGAGTCGCTCGGAGCCGAAGATTTCGGTCCATTCCAGGGAGTCAGTGCCAAAAAATTGGCATTTTTGGCTAAATCAGGGGACATCGGACCATGGGCTTGATCTCTGCCAGAAAAATTAGGGGGTCTGCTCAAAAATGGGCTGAATTCCCCCCTTTTCCTGGCGTAGTTGGCCCGTAATTAGGGGAGGTTTGGCCAGAAAAGGGGGGGATACTCCGGGCCTGCGTTCGAGAGAAACAAAGAATCGTTCACGGGGCTTAGGACGAAGCCATCTTGTGGATGAGGTCCAAGTCCAGCTTGCCGGAGGCCCCCATCCTTTTTGCCGGGAGTTGAGGGGCTATCGGACAGCTTTTATTTCCCAGCCTTTCGAAACTGTTCGGGCAGAGGAATCATTCCTTGTCTTCTGCCTGAAGGATGATGGCGTTTTAGGAACTCGGAGCTGCCAACGGCACGCTGGCTCGTCCACCGATTTCCAGCTACAAGGGCGAACGGCCGAACTTCCATGTCGGACTTTAACCGATGAGTCATATGTCATGCACGGCATACTGCCCGGTACCTTGGGGTTCTAGGAAGAGATAGTTATATTTTCATGAGTGTCCCCCTTTCCACCTCGTTCCTCCAGGGGTCTGGTGCTGATGCTGTTTAAAGTAC
>JAPLIW010000014.1 GCA_026388915.1 Deltaproteobacteria bacterium | reverse complement strand
AAAGGCGAGGAGCTGCAGGAAAACTTGACCCGGGCGGTCCGGGAAACGGGCGTGCGGGTCATCGGGCCCAACACCTCCGGCCACACCTCCACCCCTCACAATTTTACCTCTACCTTCTTTCCCCAGGGGAAAATTCCCCGGGGGCCCATTTCCTACATCGCCCAAACCGGGAATTTTGCCACCCACACCATGCGTTACATCACCACCGGGGAGAACTTCGGAGTGGCCCGCGTGGTCGGTCTGGGAAACAAGGTGGACATCGAAGAGAGCGACGTCCTGGAATATTATGCCAGCGACCCCGAGACCAAAGCGATCTTCATCTACCTCGAATCCTTCAAGAACCCCCGCCGTTTTCTTTCCATCGCCCGGGAAGTGACCCGGAAAAAACCCGTCTTTCTCCTCAAGGGAGGCGCAACCGCGGAGGGGGCCAAGGCGGCGGTGGCCCACACCGCGGCCATGGCCGCCGAGGACCGGGTCATCGACGGAGCGCTGAAACAGGCCGGCATCGCCCGTATCTACCGGTACTCCCACCTTTTTCTCGCCGCCAAGGCCCTCGCTTCCATGCCCCTTCCGAAGAGAAACCGGGTGAGCTTTCTGGCCCCCTCCGGGGCCATGCTCGTGGTCCTGACCGACCTGTGCCTGTCCCTGGGCCTGAAGGTCCCCCCCTTTGAGGAGTCCACCCGTCAGTTCCTTCAAAGCATCAGCCCCCCCATAGTCCGCATGCGGAACCCCGTGGATATCTGGTTCTCCGCCGGGATTCATGGGGTCGAATTCGCCTACCGGGAGGGAACCGAGGCCGCTTTGAAGGACCCCAACATCGATGCCGTCGTTCCCATCCTGCTGCTCACCGACGAGACGGGCGTCCCTCCCCTGGATTTTCTCGTTGGCCTGGCCAGGAAGTACCCGGAAAAGCCCATTTACGTTACTTTTACCGGGGAAAAGAAGCACATGGACGCGGGGAAAGCATTCCTTGAGCCTCGGGGAGTTCCCACCTTTCCCCTCATCGAGGAACCGTTTGAGGTCCTCTCCCTCCTGGTCCGGTGCCGGAGGTTTATGGAGCGGAAGTAAATGCGGATGAGGTTGGAGGAGCGTCACGCCTCCGCCGTGACTCGAGGATAGAGGCAAAGGCGCCCGTAGGCATGGCTTCAATAGGGGGGAAAATGGAGCCGGCCAGGTGACAGGTGACAAAAACGATTGATCTTTAACCCTTTTTTTGTTATCTTTCAACATCCTGTGAACCTTCGCAAAAAAAACCATGAGGAGGGAATTATGAAAAGAATTCAGATGATCTTCCTATTTTTGGCGATTTCCTTGCTACTCTTCCCCCCTGAATCCATGGCCCAGAAATTTGACCTGAAGATGATGACCGGCCCCATGGGCGGCTCCTGGTACCCCTTGGGAGGCGCTATTTCCGACGCCGTTCAGAAAGAAATCCCGGGTGTAACCATAGCCGTAATGCCCGGAGCAGGGATCGCTAACGTGGAAGCGCTGGAATTCGACAAATGCGAAATCGCCTTCTCCAACTCCAGCTCGGCTGTGGATGGCCTTTATGGAAGGCCGCCGTTCAAGAAAAAAATGGAAAATATGAGGCAACTGGCGAACCTTTATCCCCAGTACTTCCAGATGATTGTGCCGGCAGATTCCAAGATCCTATCCGTCGCCGACCTGAAGGGAAAGATCCTGACCCTCGACCGGAAAGGAAATACAGGAGAACTTTTATCCCAGCAGGTTCTCCAGGTCTATGGATTCTCGTACAAGGACATGGCCAAGGTTAATCACCTCAGTTACAGCGACTCCGTATCATTGATGAAAGACGGCCACGCCGAATGCTTTTTGCTGGGAACGACTATCCCCGCATCTTCCATCATCGATTTAGCGGCCGATCGAAAGATTCGTCTTCTGGGGCTCCCCGATGACAAGATCAAAGCGATGCAGAAACTTAATGCCGGATACCTGAAACGCGTGATCCCCAAGGGGACTTATCCGGGGGTGGATTATGACGTCCCGGGCGTTGGCTACTTCACGCACCTGATCATCAGCGCCAAACTTCCCGATGACCTGGTTTATAAGATCACCAAAACCTTTGCTAAAAACCTCCCCCGCCTCGCCGACGTGGTCAAAGACATGAAGGGCGTAACTTCCAAAGACCTGACGATGGATATCGGAATCCCTTTCCATCCAGGAGCAGTTAAGTATTATAAAGAAATCGGAGCCCTTTAACCGTCCACCGGAGAAATGGGTTTCGGGCAGAAGGCACGGATTTATTTTCCCCCTGCCCTGCGAATAGGGTCTTTGGGAGAAGACCCTAAGAGACCTGCGAGGAACGGATTTCCAGACGGAAAATCAGCCGGAATATACCTCTCTTAGAGGAGGAAGCCATGAAAAAAGTATTAAGTGTACTGGCATGCCTAGTCCTGCTTTTCATCTTCTGCTCTTCTGAAACGTTTGCCCAGAAATATGACCTAAAGTTAATGACGGGTCCCATGGGGGGTGCCTGGTATCCATTGGGGGGGGCCATTTCCGACGCCATCCAGAAGGCCATCCCCGGGGTCGGCGTATCGGTCATGCCCGGCGGGGGGATCGGCAACGTGGAGGCCCTGGAGGTGGGCAAATGCGACATCGGTTTTGCGAATTCCTGCTCCGCGGTGGACGGCCTTTTCGGCCGGGCTCCGTTCAAGAAAAAGATGGAAAACATGAGGCAGTTGGCCAACCTGTATCCCCAGTACTTTCAGATGGCCGTAGCGGAAGATTCGGGGATTAAATCGGTGGCCGATCTGAAGGGCAAGGTCCTGGCTTGCGACCGCAAAGGGCTCACCGGCGAGCAGTTGTCGGAGCTGGTCCTGAAGGTCTACGGCCTGTCCTACAAAGACTTGGCCAAGGTCAATCATGTGAGCTACAGCGACGGCGTATCCCTCATGAAAGACGGCCACGCCCAGGCCTTCTTTTTGATCACCACCATCCCTTCGTCCTCCATCATCGACTTGAGCGCCGACCGGAAGATCCGCATGCTCTCCCTTCCGGAGGACAAAGTTCAAGCCCTCCAGAAGATCAATTCCGGTTTCCTGAAGCGAGTCATTCCCAAGGGAACTTACCCCGGCGTGGACTACGAAGTCAACGGGGTCGGCGCTTTCACCCACCTCATCATCAGCTCCAAGCTGCCCGATGATCTGGTTTACAAGATCACCAAAGTGGTGGCGGATAGCCTTCCGCGCCTTGCCGATGTGGTCAAGGACATGAAAGGCGTAACCTCCAAAGACCTGGCTTTTGACGTGGGGGTCCCCTACCATCCCGGTGCCTTGAAGTATTACAAAGAAATCGGAGCTCTGTAAAAGCTCCATCCGAACAGGCTGGCAAGAGAGGTCGGGAGATCCCTTCTCCCGGCTCATAAGATAAGAAGACGTGAGGAGCAGGCTATGGACGCTGAGCATTTCCAGGTGAAGGACAAGGAAACGGATTTCCAGACGGAAGATCTTTCCAAGTTAATCGCCAGACTCATCGCGGTTATCGGGATCGCCATGTCTGTCTACCATCTTTACACTGGCTACTTCGGAGCCCCCGAGGCCTTACTCCACCGCGCCACCCATCTATTTTTCACGATGACGTTGATTTTCTTCCTGTTCCCTCTTTCCAAGAAAGGCTGGGCAAAAAAATATCGCTGGACCGATGTGGTGCCCATGCTCCTGACCTGGGTCTCCATCGGCTACCTGTTTTACAAC
This sequence comes from Deltaproteobacteria bacterium, assembly GCA_026388915.1. Taxonomy (GTDB): domain Bacteria; phylum Desulfobacterota; class SM23-61; order SM23-61; family SM23-61; genus SM23-61. Next base: position 2,416 of record JAPLIW010000014.1, on the reverse strand, counting down.
TACGAGTATGTGATCACCCGCTATGCTTTGGTCCACCCGCTGAACGTAGCGGATATGACCTTTGGAATCCTGTTGATTGTGCTCTTGATCGAGGCGTCCCGTAGAGTCATCGGGCCTGCCCTGCCCATTACGGCCGGAGTCTTCCTGTTTTATGCTTATGCCGGCCCCCACCTTCCGGGCCTGTTGCACCACCAGGGGTTCAACACAGAGGTCATCGTGGACCAGCTCTACCTGACTACTGAAGGAATCTTCGGCATTCCCTTGGGGGTCTCGGCAACCTATGTCATACTTTTCATCATCTTCGGTACTTTTTTGGAAAAATCAGGAACCGGTCAGCTGTTCATGGATTTTGCTTCGGCCATTACGGGTTGGACCCGGGGCGGGCCGGGAAAAATCTCCTGCATTTCCAGCGCCCTGTTCGGAACCATCTCCGGGAGCGCCGTGGCCAATGTGATGGTGGATGGCTGGTTGACCATTCCCCTGATGAAGCGCACAGGGTTCATTCCCCCGTTCGCCTGCGCCGTGGAAGCTACGGCCTCGACCGGCGGCCAGATCATGCCCCCGGTCATGGGGGCGGCGGCCTTCGTCATGTCCGAATTCACCGGGATTCCCTATATTACGATCTGCCTGTATGCGATGATCCCCGCCCTTCTTTATTATTTAGCCCTTTTTATGTCCGTCCATTTCATGGCCGGGAGTATGGGATTGAAGGGAATCCCCAAGGACGAACTTCCCCGCTTAAAGAAGGTCTTTGCCGTGCGGGGGCATATGTTCATTCCGCTGGGAATCATCGTCTACATGATGACCGCCGGGTATACGCCCATGTACGCCTGCATCTATTCCACGGTCGCGGTGGTCGTCCTTTCCTTCCTGCGTAAAGAAACCCGCATGAGCTTTTGGACGATTATCAGCGCGCTCGAAGACAGCGCCAAAAACACCCTGGGTGTGGCCGCCGCCTGCGCCTGCGCGGGAATCGTCATCGGGGTGATCAACCTGACCGGAGTGGGATTGAAGTTCACCAGTTTTGTTCTTTTCGTCGCCGGGGACTCCTTGATTCCGGCCTTGGTCCTGACCATGATCGCCGGAATTATCCTAGGCATGGGCATGCCCACCACTCCGGCCTACATCGTCCAGGCCGCGCTACTCATCCCCGCGCTTATCAAGCTGGGGGTTATGGCTGTGGCCGCCCACATGTTTGTTTTCTATTTCTCCACCATCTCCGCCATCACCCCTCCCGTAGCCATGGCGGTTTACGCGGCCGCCGGGATCGGGAATGCCAAATTGTGGCCTACGGGCCTCTGGGCCATGCGCTGCGCAGCCACGGGGTTTGTCGTCCCTTTTATGTTCGTCTATGGCCCTTCCCTTCTCTTCATCGGGTCGACCTTCGACATCATCACCTCCTTCATCAGCGCCTCCTTCGGAGTCATTGCCCTGGCCGCAGGCATGATGGGGTGGTTCGTCAAAAGGGTGAGCCTTTGGGAACGGGCCATCTTGGTTGTCGCCGCACTCCTTTTGATAAAACCGGGCCTCTACTCCGACGCGGTGGGCTACGTTCTCCTCCTTTTCATCTACCTCCGGCAGAAGTATTTCATGAAAGATCTGCCGACGATGTCCTCCTCCGGACCCGCCTAGAAAGTTCGAATTTCGATCCCCCCTGGCGGACAAAATCAATGAATTATGCTATGGTATTTCCATATGGAATGCCCTGTAGGGGCGATTCATGAATCGCCCCTACGAGGAAAAATTGCGAGGTTGGGAGATGGAAAAACGAAGCGATATCCTCCACCGGGGAGACGCCCGGGCGGCCAATCGGGCCCTTCTGCGCTCCCTGGGGCTGACGGATAAGGACTTTGACAAGCCCTTCATCGGGATCATCAACACCTGGACGGAGATCCACCCGGGGCACATCCACCTGCGAATCCTCGGGGAAGCGGCCAAATCCGGGGTCCGCATGGCCGGAGGGATTCCTTTTGAAGTCAACACCATCGCCCTCTGCGACGGGATCGCCCAGGGGCACGCGGGCATGAGGCGCATCCTCCCCAGCCGCAATCTCATCGCCGATTCCATCGAGCTGGCCGTGGATGCCAACCAGTTTGACGCCATCATCGTCCTGGCTTCCTGCGACAAGATCGTCCCGGCCGGCTGGATGGCCATCGCCCGCCTGGATGTCCCGGCCATCATGATCACCGGCGGTCCCATGATGCCCGGCCGGTTTCGGGGGGAGCCATTGGTTCTTCCTGCTGCGCGGGAGGCCCAGGGGAGGATGCTCCGGGGGGAGATCACCAAAGAAGATTTCCAGGAGATCGAGGAGTGCCTGTGCCCCGGTCCGGGGTCCTGTTCCATGATGGGAACCGCCAACTCGACGAGTTGTCTGACCGAAGTCATGGGCCTGTCCCTGCCCGGGTGCGGAACCTCC
>JAPLIW010000902.1 GCA_026388915.1 Deltaproteobacteria bacterium | reverse complement strand
TGTACTTGGTGTCTCAAATACAAGGCCCGGACCGGTCAGAACGCGCCCAGAATGAATAACACGGTTCGCGAAAAAATAAAAAAGTGTACCGGCCCGGATTGTCCGGTCGTTACAAAATATCGGGACAGGCTTATGGCCGAGGAAGCGCCGAAGAAATGAATTGGGTCATCCCCACATGGTACTAAAACCCTTGGAAAAGAGGTAAAGCTATGAATCCCCAAAATTTTACGATTTATGATGTCATTTCCCAGAATGCCGCTATATACCCCCGCCGGGAAGCGATTGTGTTCAAAGATGTGCGCTTGAGCTACAGCGCATATAAGAAAGCATGCGATCAGGTTGCGGCCGGGCTGGTCCGTGCGGGTATTGGCAGGAGAGACCGCCTGGGGATTGTGGCGCATAATTGCGATGAATTTATGGTTCTTTATGGAGCCGCGGCCAAAATAGGGGCCATTCTACTCCCTGTAAACTGGCGTTTTCAGCAGGACGAGGTGGAGTACGTTCTGCAGGACGGTTCGCCAAAAATAATCTTTGCAGGGCCGGATTACCGCCGCACCGTGGTCGAGGCGGCCAGGAAGGTAAAATCGATTGAAGAATGTTTTACCCTGGGAGGAGGCGATCATGCGGAGGGTTTCCGGTCCTTTTCAGAACTGTACTGTGAAACGGGAACCGAAAAAGAATTCGATATTTCCGCCGATTCAGGCTTCGTGATCATTCATACGGCCGCTGTCGACGGACGTCCCCGGGGAGCCCTCTTGAGCCAGGCGAATATTCTCTTCACCAATCTGCAGACCATGCACCATTACGGCCTGACTCCGGAAGATTCACATATCTGCATCCTGCCTCTGTTTCATATCGCCGGATTGGCGACCGCGATGGCCGTGATGCACGCGGGGGGGAAGAACGTCATTGTGGAACGTTTTGATCCGGAGTTGACCCTTCAGCTGATTGAAAAAGAGAAAGGAACGTTATTTTTTAATTTCGCTCCCATCCTCAAAATGATCCTGGATAAGTATGAACAGGGTTCATACAACCTTTCGAGCCTGCGATACGTCTCTGGACTGGATACGGTCGAAACCATCCGGCGATTCTTAAAACTCGTGCCCCAGGCGGGATATTGGTCGGGGTTCGGGCAGACGGAAGTCATGGGGGTCAGCGGGGCCCCCTTCGCTGAGAGGCCGGGAAGCGCCGGGCGTCCGTTTTCCATGGCACGGGTGGCCCTCTTTGACGAATATGACCGGGAAGTTCCCCGGGGAACGCCGGGAGAAATCTGTGTTCGTTCTCCGGGGGTATTCCTTCGCCAGCATGAAGATGTCCTCGAGGTAAGCGTGATCGGGATCCCGGACCCCGAATGGGGGGAAGCGATCAAGGCCGTCTGCGTGCCCAAGGCGGGGAAAAAACTGGATGGCCAGCAGATCATCGATTTTGTAGCCGCCAAGATCGCCCGCTATAAGAAACCAAAATACGTTATCGTTGTCGATGCCCTGCCGAAAACGAAAGAAGGAGAGGTCGACCGGGAACGGGTAAAAAAAGAACACGGTGCAAAGTACGCGTGAGGTACGCGTGACGTGAGAAATATTTATAATAATCAAACCAATAAAACACGGTTCTTGCTCCAGGGTGAAAGGACCTCCAACATTGGACACAGCGGAGTGTTGAATTTCTACCGTATGTGACTTAGAATATCGGAGAAGTATTATGGGACTGTTTCTGCTCCAAAGTATTTGCCTTCTAAAAGTCAAGGATATGAAAACAATTCCTTTAACATTAACCCCATTATTGCTTTTCAATCAGAGCGGAGGTTATTTCCATGTCGCAGTTATTGAATATTTTGGGTAGCAAGTATCCGATCATTCAGGGGCC
>JAPLIW010000533.1 GCA_026388915.1 Deltaproteobacteria bacterium | reverse complement strand
TGAAATAACTAGATTCCGGCTTTCGCCGGAATGACGAATTCTATAGAATTTTGACTTTTTACGGGTTCAACAATATTGGGAGCTTGGAATTTATCTGGAATTGGAATTTAGAATTTGAAGTTTGGGATTTCTTTTTACTGGGGGAAGGAAACCATGAAGGTCACCGAAATCTTGGCCCGTTATGCTCTGGAGGCGTCCTATCGATCTTTTCCCAAGGAAGTGATCCACCAGGCCAAGCGCTGCTTCCTGGACCTCATCGGCGTGGCCCTGGGAGGGTCCCGTCAGCCTCTGGCCAAGATCCTCCTGAAGACCGTCCGGGAATTCGGGGGAAATCCGCAGGCCACGGTCTGGGGCCACGGGGTGAAGACCAGCGTCGCCCACGCGGCCCTGGTCAACGGGGCCATGGCCCATGCCCTGGATTACGATGACACCCATGTCCGGGGGATGGGCCATCCCAGCGCCCCCCTGATCCCGGCCCTTCTGGCCGTGGCCGAGTGGAAAGGGGCTTCCGGGAAAGCGGCCCTGGAGGCTTTCATCGCCGGCTTCGAGGTGGAGACCCGGATCGGCGAGGGCATGGGAGTGAAACATTACAACCGGGGCTGGCACGCGACCGCCACGTTCGGTCGGTTCGGCGCCGCCGTGGCCGCGGGAAAGCTCCTGGGACTCGACCTGGAGCAGATGAAGCAGGCCATGGGCCTGGCCGGAACCCAGGCGGCCGGGCTGCGCCTGGTCTTCGGAACCATGACCAAGCCCTTCCATCCCGGAAAATCGGCTTTCGACGGGGTCCTCTCGGCCGTCCTGGCCCAGCGGGGCTTCACTTGCGCCCCCAATATCATCGAGGGGAAGAAAGGGTACCTCGAGGCCCTGGGGGACAATTCCAAGCTGGAACCAATGGTGAAAAACCTAGGGAAGAAATATGAGGTGCTCAACAACACTTTCAAACCCTTTGCGGCCTGTCTGTTCACCCATCCGACCATTGACGCCCTCATCCAGATGAGGAGCAAGTATCACCTCAAGCCCGAAGACGTCGAGGAGATTTCCTGCGACGTGGCCAGATTCTGCTTGGATGCAGCTGGGCAGGCGGACCCCAAAACGGCCCTGGCCGGAAAGTTCAGCATTTACTACTGTGCGGCTTTGGCCCTCACCGAAGGGGTCGCCGGGGAGGACATGTTCACCGACCGAAAGGTCCTCGACCCCAGGATGACGGCGCTGAGGAAAAGGGTGAAAGCCCGGGGGATTCCCGGGTACAAAGACACCGAGGCCAAGGTGACCGTTACCGCCAAGGGAGGCAAGGCTTATTCGTTCTATGTGGACACTCCGAAAGGCGACCCGCGAAACCCTCCCACGGATAAAGAACTGGAGGAGAAGTTCCGCTCTCTGGCGCCCCTCGTCCTTTCCAAATCCAAAACGGACCGGCTGGTGAAGACGATCTGGAACCTGGAAAAACTGGGGAACATCCGCCAGCTCATCCGTCTCTGCTATGGAAAATGAATTTTCCTTACCTCCGGGGAACGACCACCTGGGGCAACCAGGTGCTCAGCGAGGGGAACAGAGCCAGAAAGAACATCCATATCACCATGATGAAGAAGAAAGGCCACACCCCTTTCAGCACGTCGGCCAGCTTGGCCTGGGCAATTCCCTGGATGGCGTAGAGATTCAACCCCACGGGCGGGGTGATACAAGCCATCTCCATGTTCAGGGTGATCATGACTGCAAACCAGATCCCGTCAAATCCCAGTTTGATGATGAGCGGGTAGACAATGGGCAGGGTGATCAGCATGATCGACACCACTTCCAGGAACATCCCCAGAATTACGTAAAGGACCATCAGGGTGGCCATCACCCCCCAGGGGGACATGTTTAGGGAAGAGACAAATTCGATGGTCTGGTCGGGGATTTTGGTCAGGGTCATGAATTCGCCCAGGAGCATGGCCCCCACGATGATGCTGAGGACCATGGTGCTGGCGAAGGTGGAGTCTCCCAGCATCTTGAAGACCTGCCTCCAGGTGACCTTCCGGCGGGCCAGGATCATCCCCAGGGCATAGACCGCGGCGATCGCCCCGGCCTCCAGGGGAGTAAAGATGCCCGAATAGATCCCCCCCATGATAATGACCGGCGCCAGCAGCCCCCAGATGGCGTCTTTGGTGGCCTGGAACCTCTCGCCCCAGGTGGCGCGGGCGATCCTCTCGTACTCCCCCGTCCGCTTGCAGTGAATCATCGAGTAAACAATGAAGGCCGTGGCCAGGAGGATGCCGGGAATCACTCCGGCCATGAAAAGCTTGCCCAGGGACTCTTCGGTGACGGCCGAATAGATGATCATGGTCCCGCTGGGGGGAATCATGATTCCCAGCGTTCCCCCCGCGGCCAGCAGGCCGTAGGCGAAGGACTTATTGTACTTGCGGGCCACCAGGGCGGGAATGGCGATCAGCCCGATGGTGGTGGCCGTGGCCACGCTGGAAACGGAAACCGCGGCGAAGATGGCGCAGGCCATAATCGTGGCCACGCTCTCTCCCCCCGGAAGATGGCCCACCCACCGGGTTGCGGCGTTGTAGATTTCGTCGCTGACCCCGCTGCTGGAAATAGCCTGCCCCACGAAGACGTAGAGAGGAAGACAAACCAGGGCGAAATTCTCCAGGGAGGTGTAACTCACCGCCGGGAGGGATGAGCTGACCCCCGTCGCGCCGCCGAAAACCAGGAACAGCCCCGTGACCCCGGTCAACCCCAGCGCGGGAAAAATGGGGACCCCTCCAAAGAGGAGCACCAGCATCAGGCAGAGCATTCCCAGGCCCCCATTGATCTTGTAGCAGAAGACCCCGGCCGCCACGAGGAAAAGGAAGACGGGCAAAACGACCCAGGGATTGTCCCGGAGAGGAGCCCCTATTTCCCGGCGGGGCAGGGAGCCCAGAGTGTAGAACCGGGTAATCAAGTCTTTTACCAGGTACAGCCCCAAGAGGAGGGTCCCGACGGGAAGGGCCGCCTTCACCGGCCAGAGCAGGACCCGCCACATGGCCCAGCCGTATTCCTGGCTGCGATAGGAGGAATAGGCATACTCGGCGACGTAGTACAGCATCCACCCGGTGAAAAATAGAAAGATGGC
>JAPLIW010000185.1 GCA_026388915.1 Deltaproteobacteria bacterium | reverse complement strand
ACTTAAAGACAAAAGACCTAATGGGACACGGATGAACACGGATAAACACGGATTTATAAAAAAGTTTAAAGCCCAGAATCCTGGGTCAGACTGGGAAAGAATGGGGTCTCTTTTCTTTTTCGGGGGTGCTGGTTTATGAATTCCCTCTCGATATTTATCCATGTAATCCGTGTTCATCCGTGTCCCATTTAATCTTTTATCGTCGTTTGGTCATTTCCCAAGATGAAATCTGTGTTCATCTGTACTACTTACTTCTGGAATTTTTATTAAGCCAAAAGCATCCCCCCCACCCTAACCGTTCGGCTGAGCTCACGACGAAGCCCTCCCCCTCGAGGGGGGAAGGTGTGAAAAAATCGAATTAGTTCTTTTTCACGTCATTCCGGCGAAAGCCGGAATCCAGTGTTTTCAAGGATTTACGAACTTACTGGACCCCGGTTTTCACCGGGGTGACGGCTGAAAACCAATTTTTTCACACCTTCGGGGAGGGGAGGGAGGGAGTGGTTTCTTTTGGTTGCGGCCATGCCGCGCTGTGTTTATCTGTGCCCCATAAGGTTTTCTATAATCCTGAAAATCTGCGTTCATCTGCGTCCCATTGAACTACCCCAGAACTTCCACGCAGGCTTTCAGGCAGATGTTGCAGGTGAGCCCGGTCGCCCGGTAGGTGCGGCAGGCGAAGGGATTCATGGCATACGCTTTTCCTTCCTTGGGGGTCTGTAAGGCTCCAGCCGGGCAGGCCCGGATACAGGCATCGCAGTTGACACAGAAATCCTTCTTGGAAGCCGGAGAGGGCTCGATCTCCGCATCGGTCAGCAGGCCGGCCAGCCTGACTCGCGGGCCGTATTCCGGCGTGATCAGCATGCTGTGCCTTCCCATCGTTCCGAGGCCGGCCAGTTCGGCCGCATGCTTGTAGGAGAGGAGGGTGATCAAGTAACGCTGATCCATCGGCGCTCCGGCAGCGGGAAGGGGGAAGGCACGGTAGCCCTCCTTGCGGAGAATCCCTGCAAGGTCGTACACCGCCTTGGTCAACCGCCCGTTCAGGTAGTCACAATGGGGGCCGAAAAACTCCCCCCCTTCCGCTTCCCCGACTTCTTTCCCGGGCTTCAGCAGAGCCACCAGTTCCTTGAACACTTCCTTGCCGAGAACGACCACGGATTTCGCCCCGGGCAGGAGAGCGGCCGCCCGTTTCTTCAACTCAGCCGAATTTGACTTCTCAACCGAAGCTACTCCCAGGAGTTCCACATCCAGCTTTTGCTTCACCTCTTCCACGAAATGGCGATCGAATTTGGCCATCATCCGTATCCTTTCTAAAGTCGATGGTTCAATACTCAATCATTGAACATTGATCATTGACCAATGGGCATTGATCATTTCCCTTCTTCCGGTCGGGGGATTTTCGATTCGCAGGGCACCCCGGTCTGGCAGAAGCCGCAGCCATACCCTTCAAAGCCGAAGTTGGAAGTTACGTAGGTCCGGGTTATATCCAGGTAGGCCTTGCATTTCAGCTTGTCGTGTCCCGACTTGGTAACCGCATCGGCGGGACATCGGACCATGCATTTTCCGCAGGTCCCGTGAGAATAAAACAGACAGTAGGCATGATGATCCTTGTAGGGCCTCGGGGTCGGTGGAATCTTTATCCGGGCAATCACCGAACCGCAGCGCATGGCCTGTCCTTTGGGGGTAATCAGCCCGTCGCAGAGGCCGAAGGTTCCCAGCCCGGCGGCGTGGGCGGCATGCCGCTCGGACCAGGTGGAGGCGAAGCCGAAGCGTTCGGAGACCTTCATCTCCCACCGGGGAAAGATCATGGGGGAAACGGCTTCGATTCCCGAGGCCA
>JAPLIW010000412.1 GCA_026388915.1 Deltaproteobacteria bacterium | reverse complement strand
GAATACCAGAAGAAGACTTTTATCAAGCACAGGGCATAGAGCGCTTGATTTTCTTGACAAATATTACAGAAAGAACTACTATGACCACATAGGTAAGAGATCACAGTAGTCATTTTTAAAAGGAATAGGATATGGCCACATCTGTGGGAATCCGGGAAGCGAAAATTCATTTGAGCCATTTGTTGAAAAAGGTTCGCCGGGGGATGGAAATCGTCATCACCGAAAGGGGCAAACCGGTGGGGAAAATCGTTCCCCTCCATCGATCCTCTCTTTCCTTGGCCGAACGAATCAGCGAGTTGGAGATGCGGGGGCTTGTTGAAGAGAAAAAATCGCCTTCCAGACCCCTGCCGCCGCCGATTCCCGTGGAAGACGATGTGGCTCAAAAATTTCTGCAGGAAGATCGCCAAAGGAGATCCTGATGGCCGGAGAAATCGGCCCCTCCATTTATTGGGATGCATCGGCAGTGCTATCCACTCTGGTGAAAAATTCCCACAGCGATGCAGCATTAAAGTGGATCCAGAGGGAAGGACTTCACTTCGTTTCGACTTTGGCCTATGCCGAGATTATTTCCGTCCTGGACCGAATGGAAAGGGAGAGAATTTTAACGAAGATCCTGGCTACATCGGCGCTCCAGGCATTTGCGGAAGGACCCTGGCTTTTCCTGACTCTGGGCCCTGGCCGGGAGCAGATGGATTCCCTGCGGGGGAAATATTCTTTAAGGGGCGCTGACTTCTGGCACTTATCTTTGGCGAGGACGTTAAAAAGGGAAATCCCGGATTTAATCATTTTATCTTTTGATGGGAAATTAAAAGAGGCGGCGGAAAAAGAAGGCTTTCCTCCCCCGAAATGAAATCTGAAAGCGCCCCATTTTAGGAATAAAAATTTCCTCAGTCACCCCGAATGAACCCTTCGCCCTCCCCCCAAAACCCCCAACGCCTGGTATTCATCGTCGGCCTGACCATCGGCCTGTCCATTCTCGGGGATTCTTTCCTGTACGGCAATCTGCCCATTGAAGCGGAAAACCTGGGCATCGCCCTCCCCCTGGTCGGGGTCCTGCTGAGCGCCAACCGCCTGGTCCGGCTGATCTCCAACACCTGGGCCAGTTCCGTCTTTGAAAAATTCGGACCCCGCAAGCCCTTCATCGCCTCCACGGTGCTGGCCCTCATCACCACGGCCCTATACGGGGTAGGCTGGGGGTTCGTGGTTTTTCTCCTGGCGCGCATGGGTTGGGGAATTGCCTGGTCGGCTTTGCGCCAGGGGGGCTATCAGGCGATCTGGACCGGGGGGCCCTATGCCAAGGGAAAGCTGATGGGGCTTCTCTGGGGCATGATCCGCCTGGGCAGCGCATTCAGCGTATTGCTGGGAGGTTATCTTCGGGACCTGTGGGGCTATCGGGCCGGGGTCTTGGGAGTTATGTCCGTTTCCGTGCTGGCCATCCCCGTCGCCCTTTCCATCCGGTGGCCTGCGGAGGCCCAGCGAATCTCCTCATCCCAGCAGTCTTTCTGGGAGGGATGGAAAGAAGCCCTCAAAACGGAGCGGGGCCGCCGGCTTCTCCTGGCAGGATCCATCCATACCTTGTTTGAAGGGGTTCTGATCGCCACGGCGTCCCTGTTCCTGGCCCGCCGGCTGGGAAACTTCGATTTTCTTGCTGGGCTGGGCATCCGCATCGGCACCATCGCCGGCCTGCTTCTGGCCTTGCGCTGGACTTCGGACATCCTTTTTGCACCGGGGATCGGTTGGATGTCCGACCGGTTGGGGCAGGTCAAGTCCCTGGGGGTGCTGGTTTGTGTTCTGCTGGTCAGCCTGGCGGGGGCAGTGAGTTTCAGCGGGCCTTATCTGGTTCTATGCCTGGCCTTCCTGTTCGTCAGCAGCGCCGGCCTGAATATCATCCTGAGTGCCCTGGCCAATGGCCTTTCCGTGCACATGGAAAGGCCTCATATCTATTTGGGGGTTTACGCCACGGCCATCGACGGCGGGGCGGCTTTGGGCCCGCTCCTGGCCTATTCGGTCGGGACTCTGGCAGGCTTCGCAGCTCTCTATGTCGGGGTCGGCGTTGTGCTGGCCCTGGCCATTTTCCGGTACTGCTGGCTAGGGAGCGAATAGATCCTA
>JAPLIW010000850.1 GCA_026388915.1 Deltaproteobacteria bacterium | reverse complement strand
GTCATCTCCGCGTTGCTCTTGGCCAGAACTCCCTTCTTGATGTAGAGATTATCCTCGAAGCCCACCCGTGCATGCCCCCCGTTGATGATGGAAGCCGCGGCCATGGGAAAATGCTGGGGGCCGATGGCAAAGGCGTACCAGAGGCAGTTGGGGGGAAGGTTGTTGCGCATGTAAAACATGTTTTCCGTGGTCGCCTCGATCCCCCAGGGAATCCCCAGGCAGAGCTGGAATAGGGGAGGATCGGGGATCAACCCCTGGCGGATCAGGTGGTGGCCGATCCGGATGTGACCGATGTCGAAAACTTCCAGCTCCGGCTTGGTCCCCGCCTCCTGGATCATCTTGGCCATCTTTTCCACCACGGACACCAGGTTGATGAAGGCGTAAGGTCCGAAGTTCAAAGACCCGATATCCAGCGAACAGAGTTCGGGCTTCAGTTTCACCACATGCTCCACCCGTTCCTCCGGGCTTTTCAATCCGGAAGTATCCCAGGGGTTTCCGCCCGCCTGGGGCCTGTAAAAGAGACGTCCCCCCGAGCCGGTGGACAGGTTGATGATCATGTCGCACTTGTCCCGAATGCGGTCAAAGACTTCTTTATAGTGCTCAAACTTCATCGAGGGTTGGTGGGTGATCGGATCCCGGACGTGAATGTGGCAGACCGATGCGCCGGCCCGACTAGCCTCGATGGCGCTGTCGGCGATTTCCTGGGGGGTCATGGGGGGATGGGGGGTCTTTTCACGGGTGGTGAGTCCTCCGATGATGGCCACCGTGACGATCAACTTGTCCATTTTTTTCCTCCGCAGTCTCAAAGGTAATCCCCCGACAGAGTCGGAGGGCTGATTTTCTATAAATGAAAAAAAATGGAATGTCAAATGAATTTCCAGGAAAGCAGGTTGTAACTGCATCGCTTCGCCATGAATGATCTTTGTGTAGCCGGATTTGATTTTCGAATTGCAAAAATCTCCGGGATGTAATATTTTGACGTGACGGAAAGAGGTAAGATCAAGGTGGAGAAAGGGACGGAACAGTTTCTCATCCTTTTTTCTTTTTCTTCCAAGCCTAAGCGGGGAGGTTTTTTATGGGAGCGGTGGGGAAAGAAGTCAGGTTGAAGATTTACCGGAATATGGTTCGATTGCGGTTCCTGGACGATAAAATCAACGAGATGATCGCCGGCGGAATCGGGATCACCCAGCATTCGACCCGCGGCCAGGAAGCGACCCCGGTGGCCGCCTGCGCCGCCCTGGAGCCGCAGGATTACGTGATGCCCTACCACCGGGGGTGGGGATGGGCCATCGGCAAGGGCATGGATCCGAAGATTCTGCTGGCCGAGCTGATCGGCAAGAAGACCGGCTGCTGCGGGGGCAAAGGAGGGGTCCACCTCGCCGACTGGAATCTGCGGATCATGGGAAGACCCGGGGTGCAGGCGGCCCACGTTCCCATCGCCGCCGGGGTCGGCCTTTCCATCAAATTCCGAAAGACCCGGGACGTGGTGCTCTGTTTCTTCGGGGACGGGGCTTCCAACGAGGGGAACGTCCATGAAGGCATGAACTTGGCCTCGGTCTGGAAGGTCCCGGTTATCTTCATCTGCGAAAACAATCTCTATGCTCTCTTCACCCCCAACATCGAGACCACTTCGGTCCGGGATATCGCCGACCGCGCCAAAGGACACGGGATGCCCGGCGTGATCGTGGACGGGAATGACGCCGTGGGGGTGTATCAGACGGTCCGGGAGGCCGTTCAGCGGGCCCGTTCGGGGCAGGGCCCGACCTTTATCGAGTCCAAGACCTACCGGATGCACGGGCATACGGCCATGGACCGCTTTCACCTGGGGGGATATCGCCCGAAAGAAGAGGTGGAGGAATGGGAGAGGAAAGACCCCGTGATGCGGCTGCGGACCCGGCTGCTGGAGACGAAGGCGGCGTCGGAGAAGGATCTGCGGGAGATCGAGGCCCGGGCGAAGGAGGAAATCGAAGCCGCGGAGAAATTTGCCAAAGAGAGCCCGTATCCCACCAAAGAAGAACTTTCCCGGGATACCTACGCGGAATAGGGAGGAGGATCGAGGAATGGGATCAAGAGAGATGACCTATGCCGAGGCCATTCGCGAGGGCCTGCGGGAAGAAATGCGGAAGAGCGAAGAGATCATCCTCCTGGGGGAGGATATCAAAATCAACGTCTGGACCGTAACCCGGGACCTCTACAAAGAGTTTGGAGACCGGGTCATCAATACCCCCCTTTCGGAATCGGGGTTTTGCGGGGCGGCGGTGGGGGCGGCCCTGACCGGCATGCGACCGGTAGTGGAGGTCATGTACCCCGACTTCACCATGTACGCCGCCGATTCCATCGCCAACCAGGCAGCCAAGTACCGGTACATGTGCGGGGGCGGGCCCTTCAAGGTGCCGGTGGTCTTCCGGATTGCCGGAGGGGGGAGTTCCAATGGGGCGGGCTGCCATCACGGCCAGTCCCTGGAGGCCACTTTCCTCCATTTTCCCGGGTTGAAAGTGGTCTTCCCCTCAACCCCTTACGACGCCAAGGGGTTGATCAAGACGGCGATCCGGGATGATAACCCGGTTTTGTTTTACGAACACAAGCTGCTTTACGGGATCAAGGGCCCGGTTCCGGAAGAAGAGTATACCCTTCCCATCGGAAAGGCGGAGGTGAAGCGGGAAGGGTCGGACGTGACCATTGTCTCCTACGCCTGGACCCTGCACAAAGCCCTTCGGGCCGCCGAACAGCTGGCCAAGGAGGGAATCGAGGCGGAGGTGATCGATCTGCGAAGCCTGCGCCCCTTGGACAAAGATTGCATCCTCAATTCTTTGAAAAAAACCGCCAAACTGGTGACCGCCGAAGAAGGAACCAAGATGGGCGGAGTGGGGGCGGAAATTGCGGCGGTGGTGGCCGAAGAAGGCCTTCATCTGCTGGACGCCCCGGTCAAGCGCTTGGCCATGGCGGAAGTGATCATTCCCAGCTCAAGGTACGCGGATCAGATGTTCATTCCCCAGGAGTCCGACATTGTCGCCGCGGTGAAGGAACTGTTCTGAAAAACGATCATTGAAATCCCCTTGCTTACCGTTTTCAGACTCCCTCCCTGGAGAGACTGTGCCGGAATGGGGAAAACGCCGTCATTCCCGCGAAAGCAGAGATTTTAATCGGGTAAATTATTTGACATTGGAGCATCTATTTGAACCTGAAGTCGAGTTTAAAATC
>JAPLIW010000774.1 GCA_026388915.1 Deltaproteobacteria bacterium | reverse complement strand
TCTTTCCCGCTACCCACAAGCATACCGTTTTGGCGGGTGAATGGGCGAAGGAAGTGGAAAAAAGAACCCAGGGAAAAGTGAAGATCACCATCTTTCCCGGGGGAACGCTGACCCCCGCGTCCACCTGCTATGACGGGGTGGTCAAAGGGATTTCGGACCTGGGCATGTCGGTTCTGGCCTATACGAAGGGTAGGTTCCCCCTCACCGAGGTCATCGACCTTCCCCTGGGATACACCAGGGGGGGGGGCGCCACCCGGCTGATCAACCAGTACTTCGCCAAGTTCAAACCGAAGGAACTCGACGAAGTCAAGGTTCTCTACCTCCACGCCCACGGTCCCGGGATCCTGCATACCAAGAAGGCAGTGAACAAGCTGGAAGAACTTAAGGGGATGAGGATTCGCTGCACCGGGACGGTGACCGAAATCGTAAAAGCCCTGGGGGCCGTTCCCATGTCCATGCCCATGGGGGAAACGTACGATGCCCTTAACCGGGGGATGGCG
Organism: Deltaproteobacteria bacterium; assembly: GCA_026388915.1. Taxonomy (GTDB): domain Bacteria; phylum Desulfobacterota; class SM23-61; order SM23-61; family SM23-61; genus SM23-61. Next base: position 2,654 of record JAPLIW010000774.1, on the reverse strand, counting down.
GAAGGATCCATGGCCCCCATTGAATCCCTGGAAGGGTGGAAGTGGGGAGAGGTGGTGAAGTTCACCACGGAAAGCTTCGGCTCCGCTTACAGCACGGCCTTTTTCGTGGTCATGAACCAGGAAAAATGGAACGCCCTGCCCGCGGATGTCCAAAATACCATAGAAAAGATCAATTCTGAGTGGGGCGAAAAGACCGGGAAATTATGGGATGAGGTGGACAAGTCGGGCAAGGAGTTTTCCCTGAAGCTGGGCAACAAGATCATCCCCCTTTCTCCGCAAGAGAATCAAAGATGGGCCGCGGCGTCGAGACCCGTCCTGGATGAGTACGTGAAAAGGATGAAGGAGAAGGGATTGCCCGGAGAAGAGGCCTTGAAATTCTGCCTGGAAGGGCTGAAGAAGAAAAAATAAAGGGCCCGCAATTCCCGGGAGGGGAGATAAGAGACAGTCATGGATGGTTTGCTTCGATTCATATTCCGTTTGAGCCAGGGGGGGAACCAGGTGGCCGGAGTCACCCTGACTCTGGTCAGGGGGCTGACCGTCGTCGACGTATTCCTGCGCACCCTGGGGAAGCCCCTGGTGGGGGTCTTTGAGCTGGTGGCTTTTTTCGGGGCCGTGGTGATCGGGTTTTCCATCCCCTTCACTTCCTGGGTGAGGGGTCACATTTACGTCGACTTTCTGATCCTGAAATTTTCCAGGGGAGCGCGAAAGGGGATCCATGTGTTCACCCGGCTGCTCGGGATGGGGCTTTTCGCGCTCATCGGGTGGAACCTGTTGAAGATGGCCGGCGATCTGCACCGTTCGGGCGAGGTCTCTCCCACCCTCCATGTTCCCTTTTACCCGGTGGTTTATGGAATCGGGGTGGTATGCCTGATCCAGGCTCTGGTGTTGACCGCCGACATCGTGAAAGTACTGAAGGAGCGGTATGAGTGAGGTGATGGCCGGGCTTATCGGCCTGGTCCTGGTATTGGCTCTTTTTTTCACCGGCATCGAACTCGGGTTCGCCATGGCCGTGGTGGGCTTTCTGGGTTTCAGCTATGTGGTTTCCTTCAAGGCGGGGCTCAACCTCCTGGCCAAAGATGTCTTTGACGTCCTTTCTTCCTACGGGTTCACGGTGATTCCCCTTTTCATCTTCATGGGACAGATTGCCTTCAACGCGGGGATCGCCAAGAGGCTCTATGATGCGGCCTATAAATTCATCGGCCATATTCCGGGAGGACTGGCCATGGCCACGGTGGGCGGGGCCACGGCGTTTAAAGCCATCTGCGGATCTTCCCCCGCCACGGCCGCCACCTTCGCCAGCGTGGCGGTTCCCGAAATGGACCGCTACGGGTACAGCAAGAAGCTTTCCACCGGGATCGTGGCCAGCGTAGGGACCCTGGGGATCCTCATGCCCCCCAGCGTAACCCTGATCGTCTTCGGGATCATCACCGAGCAGTCCATCGGGAAGCTTTTCCTGGCGGGCCTCATCCCCGGGCTGCTGATTGCCTTCTTTTTCATCCTGATCATCGGGGTGTGGTGCCGAATCGACCCGGCGCTGGGCCCCAAGGGACAAAAGTCTTCCTGGAAGGATCGTGTCAGCTCCATTCCGGAGGTCCTGTGGGTTGGAATTATCTTTGTCCTGGTTGTCGGCGGACTGATGAACGGCTTTTTCACTCCCACCGAGGCCGGCAGCATCGGTACTTTCGCCGTTCTCATGCTTTCCATCGTGAAAAAGGATCTCACCTGGAAGGGATATGTCAAGTCCATCCAGGAATCCCTGCGCACCGCCTGCATGGTTCTCATGCTCATCGTGGGCTCCACCATCCTGGGGCATTTTTTGGCCGTGACCAAAATTCCCATGCAGGCTGCGGACTGGGTCATCGCGCTGAATTTTCCGCGGGAATTGACCATTATCATCATCGCCCTCATCTACCTCCTGGGAGGCTCCTTCATCGATGACCTGGCCTTCATGATCCTGGCCACCCCCATCTTTTACCCGGTGGTCCTAAAGCTGGGGTACGACCCCATATGGTTTGGGATGATGATCGGGATCACGGTCATGATCGGAGTGGTCATCCCCCCCGTGGCCATCAATGTCTTTGTGGTCAAGAACATCACCAAGGTGCCCTTCGGGGTCATTTACAAGGGCGTGTACCCCTTCCTGATCAGCATGATAGTCTGCGCCATCCTCCTGTTCTTCTTTCCCTCCCTGGCATTGTACCTGCCCGGCCGGTTCATGAAATAAGCCCCCCTCATTCCCCGCTCCTGTCGCCGGAGGTGGGTTTAGGATGGATGGAGCCATCCAATCTTGTCAATAGGAAGGCGGAGTGGTATATAAGAATCATTCCCAAAGTTTTATCTGGATTCCGGAGAGATTCGGAATCATAGATCGGTAGGATATCGGGTCTCGATGACGAGAAGCGGATTTTGCCTGAACTGACCGGAATCCGCGTTTTTCTTTTGCACGGGGAGAATCATCCTTGGCCGCTGGGATCGAAAAGAGGCGAAGGTTCACCGTATTGGTAAGAGGCGGCGGGGAAATGGCTACTGGGGTAGTTCACCGGTTGACTCGCTCCGGCATCCGCGTCTGCATCACCGAAATTCCCGAGCCCCTGGCGGTACGGCGGGAGGTGGCCTTTTGCGAGGCGGTCTTCGACGGTCGGAAAGAGGTAGAA
>JAPLIW010000286.1 GCA_026388915.1 Deltaproteobacteria bacterium | reverse complement strand
GGACGACATCGAACTGCGCCGGATCACCCTCACCAACCGCTCTCGGACACGCAGAACGATTGACGTCACGAGTTACGCGGAGGTGGTTCTTGCCTCGCCAGCCGCAGACGCGCTGCATCCGGCGTTCAGCAATCTCTTTGTTCAGACCGAGATCCTCCGCCCGCAGCGGTCGATCCTTTGCACTCGCCGCCCCCGCTCCCCGGACGAGCACACCCCGTGGATGTTTCACCTGATGGCCGTGCATGGGGCGGAGATCGGGGAAATTTCCTATGAGACCGACCGCATGCAGTTCATCGGCCGGGGAAACACGGTCGCTGATCCACAAGCGATGGGCGGTTCCGCAGCCCTCTCGGGGAACGAGGGCTCCGTCCTTGACCCGATTGTAGCGATCCGGTATCGGATCACCCTCGACCCGGAGGAATCGGCGATGATCAATATTGTCTCCGGCATCGGCGAGACCCGCGGCGTGTGCCTGGGCCTGGTCGGGAAATACCAGGATCGGCGCCTCGCGGACCGCGTCTTCGATCTGGCGTGGACCCACAGCCAGGTGCTCTTGCGGCAGCTCAATGCCACCGAGGCCGACGCGCAACTCTATGGACACCTGGCCAGCTCGGTAATCTACGCGAATTCCTCGTTGCGCGCCGACGGGAGCGTTCTCAAAAAGAACCGCCGCGGGCAATCCGGTCTATGGGGATACGCCATTTCCGGGGATTTGCCGATCGTGCTGCTGCAGATTGGCGACCCGGCCCATATCGAGCTGGTGCGCCAACTCGTGCAGGCCCACGCCTACTGGCGCCTAAAAGGACTGGCGGTGGACCTGGTGATCTGGAACGAAGATCACGCCGGATACCGGCAACTTCTTCAAGAACAGATTATGGGGCTCATTGCCGCGGGCATCGAAGCCAACGTGACGGATCGACCCGGGGGCATCTTTGTAAGACCTGCCGACCAGATATCGGACGAGGACCGCATTCTGCTGCAAACGGTCGCCCGGGCCATCCTTACCGACAGTCGGGGGACGCTGTGGGACCAAATCCACCGTCGCGGCCTTGGGGAAGTAACCGTGCCGCGCCTTACCCCAACCCGACCCCGCCGCGCCGAACCCTCGCCAACGGCCGCCTTGCCTCGCCACGATCTGCTCTTCTTCAACGGGCTGGGAGGATTCACTCCGGATGGGCGCGAGTACGTAATTACCACTGCGCACGGCCAAGTGACGCCGTCACCGTGGGTGAATGTGCTGGCGAACCCGTACTTCGGAACCGTCATTTCGGAGAGCGGCCCGGCGTGCACCTGGAATGAGAATGCCCACGAGTTCCGCCTCACTCCCTGGGCCAACGACCCGGTGAGCGATTCGAGCGGAGAAGCTTTTTACCTCCGGGACGAAGAGAGGGGCCACTTCTGGTCCCCCACGCCGCTGCCCGGCCGTGGGGCGACGCCTTACGTCAGCAGGCACGGATTCGGCTACAGTGTCTTCGAGCACACGGAACGGGGCATCCACTCCGAGCTGTGGGTTTACGTGGCCCGGGACGCGCCGATCAAGTTCACGGTGTTGAAAGTGCGAAACGTGTGCGGCCGACCCCGCCGGCTCTCCGCCACGGGATACGTGGAATGGGTGCTGGGAGATCTGCAGCCGAAATCGAAAATGCACATAATCACCGAGATAGACCCCAACAGCGGTGCGCTCTTCGCGCGGAACCCCTACAACACGGAATTCGCCGGCCGGGTTGCTTTTTTCGACGTGAACGATGCGACTCGGATCGTAAGCGGAGACCGGACTGAGTTCCTGGGGCGTAACGGCACGCTTCGGAGTCCGGCTGCCATGGCCCGGTCGCAACTTTCTGGCAAAGTGGGGGCCGCTCTGGACCCCTGCGCCGCGATCCAGGTTCCCTTCGAGCTCGCCGACGGGCAAGAGCGTGAGTTTATCTTCACGCTCGGCGTCGGACGGGACGCCGATGAAGCCCGCAACCTGGCGCGTCGCTTCCGGGGATCCGCCGCGGCGCGCGAGGCGCTCGAAGAGGTGTGGCAGTGCTGGAATCACACGCTCGGCGCCGTGCAGGTGGAAACACCGGACCCGTCTCTCAACGTGCTGACCAACGGGTGGCTCTTGTACCAGACTCTGGCGTGCCGTCTTTGGGCGCGGAGCGGAACCTACCAGCCGGGGGGCGCTTTCGGTTTCCGCGACCAGTTGCAGGACGGGATGGCGCTTGTCCACGCCGAGCCGCACCTATTGCGCGAGCACTTACTCCGCTGCGCCGCCCGTCAGTTCCGGGAGGGGGACGTCCAGCATTGGTGGCACCCTCCCTCGGGCCGGGGCGTGCGGACCCACTGTTCTGATGATTATCTCTGGCTGCCGCTGGCCATATGCCGCTACGTTCTCAGCACCGGGGACACCGGGGTGCTGGACGAGCCCATCCACTTTATCGAAGGCCGCCCGGTAAACCCGGAGGAGGACTCGTATTACGATCTACCCAGCCGGTCGGAAGAAGCAGCCAGTCTATACGAACACGGTCGGCGAGCCATCCTGAGAGGGCTCAAATTCGGGGAGCACGGCCTGCCGCTCATGGGCTCCGGGGACTGGAACGACGGCATGAATCGGGTGGGCGAACGCGGCAAGGGAGAAAGCGTCTGGTTGGGGTTTTTCCTTTACGAAGTGCTCAACCAGTTCACCGGGGTTGCCCGCCTGCGTGGCGACCTATCCTTCGTCGAACGCTGCCGGAGGGAGGCGGCTCAAGTGCGCCGGAATATCGAGCAGAATGGCTGGGACGGCGAGTGGTACCGCCGCGCCTATTTCGACGACGGCTCGCCGCTTGGGTCGGCGAGTAACCCCGAATGCCAGCTTGATTCGATTGCCCAAAGCTGGTCGGTTCTATCCGGAGCGGGCGATGCCGGGCGCTCTCGCCTGGCCATGGAAGCGGTGGATCAGCGCCTCGTTCGCCGGGACCATGGGCTGATCCAACTCCTGGCCCCCCCGTTTGACAAGTCGAATTTGAATCCCGGCTATATACAAGGGTACGTCCCGGGCGTTCGGGAGAACGGCGGCCAGTACACTCAGGGCGCGATCTGGGCGGCCATGGCCTTCGCTGTCTTGGGCGACAGTCGGCGCGCGTGGGAACTGTTGGCCATGATCAGCCCGGTGAACCATGCGAGATCTCCGGAGGGGATGGCGATCTACCAAGTAGAACCGTACGTCGTCGCGGCCGACGTATATGCGCTCCCGCCGCACACCGGCCGGGGTGGATGGACGTGGTACACGGGCTCGGCCGGCTGGATGTACCGGCTGATCGTGGAATCCCTCCTGGGGCTGAGGCTGGAAGTGGACAAACTGCGTTTTGCCCCGTGCCTCCCGGCGGATTGGAAGGAGTTCAAGGTGCACTACCGGTATCGGGAGACGGTCTACCACATCGCCGTTCTGCAAACGCGCGCCGAAAATGGGGGGACGAGCGTGACCGTGGATGGTGTCGAGCGACCCGACCGCGCGATTCCCCTGGTTGACGACCGTCAGGAACACTCGGTCGAGGTGAGAATACCCGTTGCCCACAGCTAACCTGGTTTGCAGAATGATGGCTCCCAGGCGTCCCCCGGTGGGAAATGCCTGGCGGATCGGATGTTATCGTCCTTCTGCCGAGCGCTTTGGAAAGATGATCAGGGCATTCCCCGGGGAGGGTACTGCGGAAACTATCTACCAGCCTTCTTCCCCATACTCGGCCAGCCTCACTTGTTCCAGGTCCAACCTGCAAGCCTGATTCAGGGCTTTCAGGTCCGTCTTCCGGATCATGTATTCCCATTTCTGCATACTGTGCCCCCGAAAAATTGATGGTTTCTCCCTGGAATTCGTTCTCTATCATACCGATTTCCCTCAAAGGATCGATCATTTTTTGATATGCCCCCTATTTTCCCCTGCATCCCTCTTCTTTCCTACTCCGAACTCCCCCGGGCGCGCGGCAGCGCGCCCCTACAATCCCCAATCCGAAATCCGCCTTGCACTACGCAGAGTGCAGGGCTGCCCTGAACCTTACATGGTTCAGGGCGCAATCCGCATTTGCCTTTCTCTCCCCCCCCCTTTTTTTATTCCGCATTCCGCATTCCGCATTCGCTTTTCTCTGCCCCCTGTTTTTATTTGAAAGGACTATTCCCTTGACATTAGGCTGAATGAGCGTATTCTGATTATGAGAAGGCAAAAGAAAGATCTTCCCGAGTAACTCTTCCACTAAGGATGATTCCCACCTTTTACCTCCTCAAAGGAGGGTTCAATCAATGCCTTATTATGTCTACGCGATTCAAAAGGACTCAAAGCTCAACCATCTCTGCGGAACCTTTGCTGATTACCATGATGCAGAAATTTGCGAGAGAGATCAAGATAGAAATTATCTAAAAAACAATTCTTTTGTTAAGATGATTTATGCGCAAAATCGAACCCATGCTCTGCAGAGGATAAAACAGATACAGCGGGAAAGTGGACTGTAGGAATTGAGATGACCGTACTTAAAATAATACCTTTAGCCTGCATAGGGCGAAACAGCCCAGCGAATTCGACGCCAGGTTACCAGGGCGAGCTCTGGCAGAGACTCGACCGGTTGGTTCGAGGGTGGCCGGAACCATCTCCCCTTACAGAGCGCCCCAGGAGAGCGGGCTGACGCCTACCCCCTTGTTTTTTTATCCCGTATTCCGAAGTCCGCATTCGCTGCCCCCTGCCCCCGATACCCGACACCCTACACCCTGTTCTTATTAGAATTGACAAACCCCGTATTTTCCGATAAAAAATGCTTAATTCCCGCAGAAGTACCCATAATTTTCAGACGAGGAGGAAGGAATGGCAGACGTAGACCTGGAAAAAATGACGGCCACCGAGTTGAGGGATTATGCCCTCAAAAATCACCCCGACGTTACCGGCATCCACGCCATGGAAAAAGAAGAGCTTATGGCGGCGATTAAGAAAGCCCGGGGGGAAGAGGTAAAGGAAACCAAGAAGAAAAAGGTTAAGGCTAAGGTTAAGATTGAGAAAAAGGCTTTGAAGGAAAAGATCCATGCGCTCAAGGCCGAAAGAGCAAAAATCCTTCAGGCCAAGGACCCGAAGGCCCTGGCCCGGCTCCGGAAAAGGATCAAAAAATATAAACGGATGACCAAAAGAGCGGTTTCATGAATCCGAAGGGCCGAAAATAGCCCAAGCTGAAAATCCGGATTCCCATTCCCAAGCCGACGCGATTCCATTCCACTCCCAAGGGAGAGAAAGGATACGACCGGCAGCGCGTCAAACGGGAAGATATCGATCTCCGAAGAATCCGTTAAGTGCATAAGAGCCCCCAGAAAAATCATCTCCCCTCCCCTTGCGGGAGCCTGCGACGAGCTCAGCCGAAGCGGGGATCAAGGGGATGGGGAGTGAAGAAGGACATGGGTGACTCAGCCATGAAAGATTATAAGGAAATCAAATTCCAGCTCGAAGACGGAATCGGGTTAATCACCCTCAACCGGGCGGAGAAAAGGAATGCCCTGTCCAAAAACCTGATGGCCGAAATGATCGACCTGTTGAAGATCATCAAGACTGATAAGCAGGTCCGGGTGGTCATTCTCCGGGCGGAAGGGCCGGCGTTTTCTTCCGGCCATGATCTCTCGGAGATGCTCGAAGGGGACGCGGTTTTCTACCGCGAGGTATTTGATGCCTGCACGGAAACGATGGAGGCCATCCGCGCCCTTCCCCAGCCGGTGATCGCCCAGGTGCAGGGCATGGCCACGGCGGCCGGTTGCCAGCTCGTGGCTTCCTGCGACCTGGCTGTGGCTTCCCGGGAAGCCCGCTTCGCCACTCCCGGGGTGCGAATCGGCCTCTTCTGCCACACCCCCCAGGTGCCCCTTTCGCGGGCCGTGGGTCAGAAGAAAGCCCTGGAGATGCTCTTGACCGGTCGCCCGATCCCGGCGGAGGAAGCGGAGCGTTTTGGTTTAGTGAATAAGGTGGTTCCCGCCGAGCGGCTGGCCGAAGAAACTCTAACTCTGGCCAAGGAAATTGCCCAGGCCAGCTCTCTGACCCTGGCCCTCGGCAAAAAGTCCTTCTACCGGCAGATCGAGCTGGATGAACATGGGGCTTACGATTACGCTAAAGAAATGATGGCCCTCAATGCCCTGACCGAAGACGCCCGGGAAGGGATCTCGGCCTTTCTAAACAAGCGAAAGCCGCAGTGGAAGGGAAAGTGATCCAATTGCGGAATGTAGAATTCGGAATGCGGAATAAAAAAACAAGGGGCAGAGAAAAGCGAATGCGGATTTCGGAATTTGGAATGCGGAATGCAACCATTGCGGATTGCGGATTTGGGATTGCGGAATGTAGGGGCGCGCGGCGCGCGCCCTTAATGATTTAGACCGCAAAGGGTTAGAAAAAGGGGGGGGTCCTCCGTGTTCTCCGCGGCCTCTGCGAGAGAAAAATTTTTTCAGAGGCTCCACGCCGCCTTCGCCCCTTCCTCCGTGGCCTCGATGATCCGGCGGGGTAAAACCGCATCCCCAACCACAAAATGACGAATCCCTTTGCTCTCCAGAAATTTTTTGAGATTCTCCGTGGGCTTTAAACCCACGGCAATCACCACCTGTTCGATGGGGGAGAGGACCTCCTCCGCGCCCTGGCTCAGAATAGTGACCGAGGACGTTTCGATCCGCTTCACCGCGGTGTCGAAGAGAAGCTTGCAGCCTGCTTCCCGGAGACGAGTGTGGAGCATGTAGCCATGGGAGGTGATTTTCAGAACGGGGGAACGTTTCAGGACCTCCACCAGAGTCACCTGGGTTCCTTTTTGACCCAGAAAATCCGCCGTCTCCATGCCGATTAAACCCCCGCCGATCACCAGGACTTGTTTCTTCGGAGCCACCTCGCCGCTCAGGATCTGCCACGCATCCGTCACATGGGGAAGATCGATTCCCGGGATATCCGGGATGATCTTTTCCCCGCCCGCAGCCAGGATGACCGCCTCGGGATTCCCCTCCTGGATCATTTTCTCCGTAGCTTCCACCCCCGGGTGAAGGTTGACCCCCATTTTCCTCGCCTGGGCTCCAAGCCATGCCCCCCACTCCTGGTAAATGCCCTTGAAGGGCGGCTTGCCGGCGTACCGCAGTTGTCCTCCCCATTCCTTTTCTTTTTCGAAAAGGTCGACCCGGTGCCCCAGGCGGGCGGCTTCCCAAGCCGCGGTCAGGCCGGCCGGTCCCCCGCCGATCACCCAGACCCTTCGCCGGACCGCCGCGGGTCCCTGCGGGTAGAGGGTCTCCTGGCCGGTTTCGGGGTTGATGGCGCAGCGGATATTCCCTTCCCCCAGGATCAAACGCTCGATACAGCCCTGGTTGCAGGCGATACACTTGCGGACGTCCTCGAAGCGGCCCTCCCGGGATTTGAGGATGAAGTCGGGGTCGGCCAGAAACTGTCGCCCGAAAGCGACGAGGTCCGCATCTCCCCGTCCGATGACTTCATCGGCCAGGGGGAGATCGGTGAATCGTCCCACGCCGATCACCGGCACATTCACGATCTCCTTGATTCTTTTCGCCCGCCCCACGTTGAAACCCGGCGGGTATTCGATGGGAGCGCTGGTGATCCCGCCCGGGCTCCCGTGGGTGCCGAGAGAGGCGTGGATGATGTCGGCCCCGGCCTTGACCCATTCCGGGAGAAGGGGTTTCAAATCCTCTACCGTATAACCCCCCTTGATGAATTCTTCCGCGGATAGGCGGAGAGAAACGGGGAAATCCTCCCCCACCCGCCGGCGGACCGCCTGCAGAACTTCCCGGATAAACCGGCTGCGGTTGGATAAATCGCCCCCGTACTCATCCGTGCGCTGGTTCGAAAGGGCGGACAGAAACTGGGTGAGCAGGTATCCATGGGCTCCATGGACCTCGACCGCGTCAAACCCGGCCTGCTTCCCCCGGAAGGCCGCGGCGCCGAATGCGGCGATCAACTCCTGGATCTCCTCCCGGGTCATCTCCCGCGGGGTCATGCCGAAGACCAGGGAACGGATGGGTGAAGGGGCGATGGCCTTGCCGGCTTTCAGCATAAAGAGGCTTTCCCGCCCCGTATGGTGAAGCTGCAGGACAGCCTTGCTTCCATGGGAATGAATTACGTCGGCCAGCATCTTCAGGCCGGGGATGAAACGGTCGTCGTAAGAGCCCAGCTCGGAAGGAATGGCCATTCCGCTGGGATGAATGGCCGAAATTTCAGTGATGATCAGTCCCGCCCCTCCCCGGGCTCTCCTTTTCATGTAGGCCAGGTTTGCTTCGCTCACCGTGCCGTCCGGGTTGCCCAGGTTCGTCCCCATGGGCGGCATGACGATGCGGTTCGGAATTTCCATTTTCTTGACCCGGATCGGGGAGAACAGGTGTTTAAGTGAGTTCGCCATGGCATCTCCTTGTTCTTGTTTAGGAAGTCATTTTCATTTCATTTGGGATTTGGTGCTTGGCATTTGGACTTTGTCCTTAACCCTTCATCCGTGTTTATCCGCCTTCATCCGCGTCCAATTTAATCTTTTGTCTTTAGTCTCTTACCTATCGCTTAAATTGAGGCCAAAAGGGTCACAAATTGTATGGGCAACCCGGTGTGGTTGCCCATCTTGCGGGCGGCCACATGGGGCCGCCCCTACAACATCCTATTTGGTTCCGGCTTGCCCGGGTTAGATTTTTGCCAAAAAGGAATCTGTGTTTATCTGTGTTCATCTGTGTCCCATCAAGTTTTTTCCCCTCATCAGCTAAAAGGCCGCCAGGGGAGGCTACCGCCCGGCCCAGGGCCTGGCTTTTTCCAGTTGTGCGGCCAATCGAAGGAGCGTGGCCTCGTCGCCGAATCGACCCGCGAATTGTATTCCGATGGGCAGTCCGGCGTCGTTCCAGTGGAGCGGAACCGACATGGCCGGGTTGCCGGCGGCGTTAAACAGCGACGTGAAACCGATGGTGCGCATCAAAGGATCCCGAAACACTTCCACATCCGTGGCCATCATGTCCGGCTGGCCCAGGGGTAACGGGGCGCACGCCAGGGTCGGCGTCAAGAGAACGTCGTACTTTTCAAAGAAGCGGCCCACCTGCCTTCCCGCCCGGTGAATGGCCTGAATGGACCGGGCGTAATCCGCGCCGTTCACCGAATCCGCCCCCTTGGCCGAAGCGTAGGTCATTCTCTCGACGTTTTCCTCGGTCCAGGATTTTCCCGTCACCCGGGCCCGTGCATCCAGCGTGGCCCGGATGCTGGAGATCACGATGACCCGCTGCGCCTCCCGCAGTTCTGCGCCGTCCACCTGCGGCTGGGCCTCTTCCACGGGATGGCCGAGTGACTGGCACAGCCTGGCGGCGTTTTGTGCGGCATCAATGCAGACGCGGTCAACCGGCGATCCGTTGAAACTGACCGTGCAGAGGGCGATCCGAAGCTTTCCTGGATCCAGCCCGACCTCCTCCAGGAAAGAACCCGCAGGGGGTGGAGCCCAGTAGGGGTCTCCCACGTCCGGACCCGCGGTGACATCCAGGAGCGCCGCGCTGTCCCGCACGCTGCGCGTCACCGCGTGTCCCACGGCCGCCCCGCTCCATCCTTCGCCCATATCGGGGCCGTAAGGTGTTCGGGCCCGGGTTGGTTTCAGCCCGAAAAGGGCGCAGCAGGAAGCGGGAATCCGGATCGATCCGCCCCCGTCGGTGGCGTGGGCCATGGGGACCATCCCCGCAGCCACCGCCGCCGCCGCCCCGCCGCTGGACCCGCCGCAACTGATATTCGGATTCCAGGGATTTCGGGTGGAGCCGAAGAGAACAGGGTCTGTGCCCGTGGCCTGGCCGAACTCGGGGGTATTGGTCTTGGCGCAGATGACCAGCCCGGCCCGCTTGAGCCTTACGGTCATGGTGCTGTCGTGATCCGGAACGAAGTCGGCGAAGAACCGGCTCCCGTAAGTCGTCGGAACCCCGGCGTAGAGCAGATGCAGGCCCTTCAGGAAATAGGGAACGCCGGTGAAAGGCCCGACGGGCAGACCGGCCGCGATAGCCGCCCGCGCCTGATCGTACATGCGGGTTACGACAGCGTTGACCTTTGGATTGAGGGCCTCGATTCGTCGGATCACGGTTTCCAGCAGTTCAATGGCCTTGACCTCCCCCCGCCTCACCAGGTCCGCCAGCCCCAGCCCATCATACTTTTCGAAATCAGATATCCTGTCCATAAGTTCTTGACCAAAGCTCCTTTCAAGATGGTGCGAGTATACCGGGCAGGGATTCGAGGTGTCAAGAAAATTGGACAGCTGCGAAATATTCCAGCGAAGTTTTCCTGAATTTTTGGAAAATCGCGAAGTTTTTTGAGCCTGGGCCATTGCTTTCCTTTTTCTTTCCGGGTATACATACATCGGGCCGGAAGGAAGGGAGCTAAACATGATCAGAACCCCGATGACCGAGATGTTCGGCATTCAACACCCCATTATGCTCGCCGGGATGAACTGGATCACCAACCCCAAGCTGGTGGCCGCGGTCTGCAACGCCGGGGGGTTGGGCACCCTGGCCATCGCCCAGTTCAGCCCGGAGGACACCAGGAAACAGGTCCGCCAGATCCGGGAATTGACCGACAAACCCTTCATGGTCAATCAAGCTCTTCACCGGGGTTGGGCCAAGGAGAACATTCAGGCGGTCATCGAAGAGAAGGTCCCCTTCGTAAACTATTCCCTCGGGAAACCCTGGTTCATCGACCAGGTCCATGCTTACGGCGGGAAAGTGGTCGGTACCATCGCCATCGCCAGGCACGCGGCCCGGGCCGCTGAACTGGGGTGTGACGCGCTGATCGTGACCGGCAACGAAGCGGCCGGCCATGGGGCCGACGCCACCTCCCTGGTGCTGATCCCCTTTGTCACCAGCATGGTGAAGATTCCGGTGATCGCCGCCGGCGGATTCTACGACGGACGCGGGCTGGCTGCCGCCCTGTCCCTGGGCGCGGCCGGGATCTCCATGGGGACCCGCTTCATCCTGACCCAGGAAAGCCCGGTCCATGACAACTTCAAGCAGCTCTGCCTGAAGGCCACGGAGCAGGACACGCTCTACAGCAGCGCCTTTGACGGCATGCCCGGAAGGGTCCTGAAAACCCCCGTGGCGGAAAAGATCGCTCAGGGAGAATCCTTCAGTCTCCTGAGAGCCATACCCAGCGCCCTGGAGATTAAGAAAGTCCTTAAACAAAATTGGGGGCAGTTCCTGGGAACCGCCTGGAAAATGATGGCCGGCGAGGGAGGAGACTTCGTTCTAATGGCCCGCCTGGCCAACGGGACAATGCGCCACCAGAAAGCTATTTACGAAGGAGATACCAAGGAAGGGTTCATGTTTGTGGGGCAGGTTACGGGCCCGATTCGCGACCTGCTGCCGGTCGAGAGCCTGATCGACCGGATCATGGCCGAAGCAGAAGCCACCCTGCGGAAGACGGGATCAATGGCCCTCTCCTAGATGGATGAAGAGGCTCGCATCTGTGAGGCCCAGCGGTTTCCCCTGGTTCTCTCCCAGGCAAAAGCTGACTGTTGTTTGAAAAGGGATTTATTGTATAATAGCGCTGAAGCAGTATTTCAACCTTTAACTCTAGGCACTCCGAACTCTAGCTCACTTTAGGCACTGTTCTTCTGCGAGAGTGGCGGAACTGGCAGACGCGCTGGACTTAGGATCCAGTAGGGAAACCTATAGGGGTTCAAATCCCCTCTCTCGCACCATCCCAATATCTATCGTTGGGAGGTGAAAGATGAAATTTGAGCGCATTACCGTTGATCCAAAGGTTTTTTTTGGCAAGCCCTGCATCAGAGGTCTTCGTTTCCCTGTTTCACGCCTACTGGGACTCCTTGCTGCTGGGGAAACAAAGGAAACGATTCTCCGGGCCTATCCCTATTTGGAATCAGAGGATATTGACCAGGCACTTCGCTTCGCGGCCTATATGGCCGAAGATGAAACTATCGAGTTGGCCCGGTGAAGTTCCTCATCGACATGCCCCTTTCTCCTTGAAACAATCACTCCCGAAAAATTAGGAAACTCCATTGTCGTTATCGAAAAGCAAAAAATCCGCCGCAGATCTCTTCCGCTTTAAAACTCATTCCATACATTAAAAAAGCGAATAACTTTTTTCCCTCTGCCCTGGGCCTTGAATCTATTTCACCAAATAGTGTTTTCTCCGAAACAGGGGTTTCCTCAGCATCCTACCGGCACATTTCCCTGAAGATCCTGGAGAAATTTCCAGAGGTCCTGGAAAGGATCTCCTTCGAGCTTGGCCAACAAAAAAGCAAGTTCAGGATTTCCATGCAGACCCCGGTGGAAAACCCTCCCATAAACATTGAAAGCTTCAACCGGCAACGACTACTTGGGGAGAAAGAAAGTTGTTACTCCATGCACTATGCGTTTTTCTATAAGGGGGCGACCCAGTTCGAGGGACTGTCAGCGGAGGCGAGTTATCGGCTTCAGAAGGTAGGAGGGATGGTGTTGGCAATGATGAAGCGGAGGTTGGACATACTCCATAGACTGGATGTGTTTTGCGTACACGCCCCTTCTCATTGCGGCGTCTTCAGAGATACTGAAGGGAAATATTGATTGAACCGGCCTTGATCCGCGGTGGCGAGGTCCCAACCCATGATCATGGCATGAGCGCCAATGAAAAAGTCGGGAAGCGGCATGACGGGGACCGGTGTGCCGCGCTGAGGTGTCCGCCGTTTCCGATACTGACGGTATGCCTTCGCGCAGACCTGGGAGGCCGCCGCAGGCACATCGAGAATCTCGACTCCCCAACTGCGTATCCGGTCGGCGACGGTTGCCGGGCTTGCATCTCCGACGCAAATCTCAGCCAGACTCACCGCATTGATGGCCGCGCCATCACCCGCCACGGCGTCGGCGATCGTCTCTCTCGCCCATTGGCAAAAGGCGGATTCAAGGTCGAACGCGTAGATGAGCACGTTGGTGTCCAGGAGAATCATGGCTCACGGGTCAGTTCGCGGAGTTTCTCCCACTTCATCGTCGGGCGCAGGGGGGCCTTGCGCATGGCCTCCATACATGCCCTTCTGCTCATCCGTTCGGCACGCTCCGGCTTCTCCAGCCTGATGAGCAGGAAACGGCCCTTCGCCTCTTGC
>JAPLIW010000771.1 GCA_026388915.1 Deltaproteobacteria bacterium | reverse complement strand
TTTCTTCAGCTTGCCCTGCGGTCCGGAATTCCCCGGGAAAAAGCCCAAACGCTGCTTTTCAGGGCCCTCGAAGAAGCGAAGCGAATTCCGGGTGCTTATGAATCGGGGAAGATCATAAACCGGGTGGGGAAGGAGTTGGTCAAGGTCGATCCGCAATCGGCCCTGTTCATGGTCCAGCAGATTCAGGATCCCTTTTACCGTTCAGAAATATTGAGTGGGATGGCGGGATCTCTTTCCCGGAAGGATCCCCCAAAAGCGATGGGCCTTGCCGGGAAAATCCCCCTGGAGACGATGCGGGCCGCGGCGATGGTGGGAATCATCGGTCGGGGGGCGGGGGAAGACCGGCGGAAAATGTTATCCCTCTATCAGGAGACCTTCCAGGCCGCCCGGGCCATCCCCGATCCATACACCCGGGCTTTGACTCTAATCGAGCTGGGGGAAGAGTGGGGCGGAATGGAGAAAGGGAAGGAAATAGGGCCCCTGGAAATGGCCTTGAAAACGACGGAGGCCATTCCCAACCTGTCCGCCCGGGCTGAGGCTCTGGAGACGCTGGCGGCGGCATGGAAAGGTTTCCATCCGGACACGACGCCGGTCATCATGAGCCGGATCGACCCTTCAGTTACCGGCGTGCAAAAGACGGTGGGAGAGGTCCGCCTGTGGGCCAAAACCGACCCGGCCAAAGCCGGGAAGTGGGCCGAGTCCATTCCGGACTCCTTCCCCTATGAAAAAGCCGTGGCTCTCAGGGAAGTGGCGGCCAACTGGAAAAAATCCCAGCCGAATGCCGCCCTCGGTTTGTTGGAAAAAGCCCTGCAGCAGCTTTCTTTCATTCCCGAAGGGGGGAGGAAAGACAGGGTCGTTGCCGAGCTGGCGGCAGAGGCCGCTTCGGTGGATAAAGAGTGGACGCTCCGCTGGATCCGCCAGGTGCCCGATCTCTCCCTGCGGGATTTACTCTGCAAAGGGGCGGGCAACTTCTGGGCCGCAGAAGACCCCGTTTACGCGCTGAAAGCAGCGGGGGAGATTTCCGAAAGTTCCCTGCGGCTGCCCCTTTACCACAAAGCAGCTGAGAGCGCGGCCAGGAAAGCCCTTCTTTCCTTCCTGTCTTCATGGGCGGTCGGGAGAGAGAAAGCGAAGAGAGAGGGGCTGCAGGCTGTTCCCTTCTACGAAGAAGCACTGCAGGGGATCGAAAAGGTGAGTGACCCGAAGGAGAGAGCTTATCTCCTGAGCGGGCTGGCCGCGGACTGGGCCGGAATCGACGAAAAGAAGGCCCTGCAGATCGTTGAAAAAATACCGGGGAATGAATTCCCGGAAGCTCACTCCTATGCCCTCCTGCAGATCGCGGGCCAGTACGGCAAATGGAGCCGGAAAGAAGCGGAGTCTCTTTTCCCCAAAGCTCTTTCCGCAGCGGAAAAAATCGGCGATCCCTCCCTCCGGGCTCAGCGATTTCTCCAGATTGCCCGGCAATGGAAGCCGGTCAACCCGCGAAAGGGGATGGAAGTCCTGAGAAGAGCGCTGGCCGAGGCCAGGAAGGGCGGCAGCCCGGGGCAAGAGCCCATGATCCTCGCCATCCTCCAGACTCAGGCCGGCTGGGAGCCTGGAAAATCAGCTTCCATAGGGAAAAACGCCGGGTCAGCATCCATGCAGGCCAGAATTCTCCTGGAAGGAAGCAAGGTTCTCAGAACCCGATTGATTGATGAGAAGACCAAGATTCTGGAACAGGCCCTTCTCCTGGCCCGGAAAGAAAAAAATGAGCGGCTCATGGGAGACGTGGCCGTGGCCTGGTTTGCGTTGAACCCCCGAAAGGGCCTGGAAATCCTGGGGCAGATGGAGAGCCGGGATCTCCGCGTCCAGACCCTCCGCCGGATGGCCCAGGGCAATGGTTCTTTGCCCGGGGAAGAGGCGAGGCGCCTGCTGGATCAGGCTGCCGATGAAGCCGCGAGAATCGAGGGGACAAAAGAAAAAATCCAATTCCTGAAAGAAGTCGCCTCCGATATGACGCCCATCGACAAAGAAAGGGCGCGGGCGACCTACCTGAAAGCCTACCAGATTGCCGAGAAAGAATTTCTAACCAAGCCGATTTTTTAAGAACCGATTACTCGTTATTCGTTATACGTTATTCGTTCCTCAATGCTTCGCCCCATTTTTTAACTATGAGCTATCAGCTATAAGCTATGAGCTTTTTCTTCTCCCCGCTCCTTGCTCCGCATAATGAACATAGTATGTCGAAATTTCATCGACATACTATGATAAAATATGCTAATAGTTAGGGTAAGAGGGGTCTTACCCCCTTCGGTTTAAGCTGGCTCACCAACGTCCCAGAACTGGAATGAGATGATTGAACGGTTGCGAAAGCAGATTCCGGCGGAGGAATTTGACTATCAGACTCTGCTGGACGGACTCAAGGGATATAGCCGTCCCCGGGACAAGATTACGGATATGCTCCGAAAGAAGATGCTTATCCGGGTCAAGAAGGGGATTTATGTGTTTGGTGAAACTTACGCCCGCGGGCCCTTTTCGCGGGAAGTTCTGGCCAATATGCTTTACGGTCCCTCCTATCTTTCCCTGGATTATGCCTTACATTACTATGCTCTCATTCCCGAGCGGGTGGAGGCCGTAACCTCGGTCGCGTGCGGCCGCAGCCGGAGATTTTCCACCCCCGTGGGTCTATTTGTGTACCGCATGATTCCGATGGAGGCTTTTCAAATCGGCATGGACCAAGTGGAACTCGAAAGAGGCCGGTCATTCCTGATGGCTACGCCGGAGAAGGCACTGGCGGATAAACTTTGGGACGACCGGGGAACCGGAATTCGCACCCAGAAGGAAATGAGGAGCTATCTTCTGGATCATCTCCGGATCGATCCGGAGGGGTTGCGCAAGCTCGATCCGGACCGATTGGCGGCCATTGCCTTGCGGTATCATTCGCGCAAGATTGAGAGGCTGGCTGAAGTGCTCCGCCATCTTGCCCGGTCTCCCATCGGGGAGGCGCCATGAATGAGGCCATAGCCCGTATGCTTGGGCGTTACGAGGCCCGCCGGCTGGAGGACTACGTGAGGGCTTTGCGGGAGATCCTGCAGGAAATTGCGCTCCTGGGGCTCTGGCGCAGCAAGTTCTTTGAGCACGCGGCTTTCTACGGTGGGACCGCTTTGCGGATTCTTCATGGAATCGATCGATTCTCCGACGACCTGGATTTTTCCCTGCTTCGCCCCTCTTCCCGATTCGATCTTTCCCGATACAGCGCAGCCCTGCAGACAGAGATCCGGTCCTTTGGCTTTGAGGTCCGCGTGGTCACAAAGGAGAAGGAGAAAGAGGCAAGGAGCGCCATTCAGTCTGCTTTCCTTAAGGCGGATACCCTGAAGCAGTTCGTAATAATTGAGGCCGGGCAGGAGATAATTCGCGAGCTGCCCCGTGGGCAGGTTTTGAAGATCAAGATCGAAGTGGATACGGATCCGCCGCCGGGGTTTGAGACTGAAACCCGATTTCTGCTCCATCCAATTCCTTTTTCGGTTAGAACCTATGTGCTGCCCGATCTCTTTGCCGGAAAGATGCATGCTTTACTTTGCCGAAGATGGAAGAGCCGGGTCAAGGGGCGGGATT
>JAPLIW010000888.1 GCA_026388915.1 Deltaproteobacteria bacterium | reverse complement strand
CTGGCCGGGATCCGGGAGCCCTGGAAGGAACTGGACGTCTGTGAGCTCTATATGCCTTACTCCTTTGCCGGGCTGAAATGGATCGAATCCATCGGTTTCTGTGCTCCCGGACAGGCACCGCGTCTTCTTTGGGACGGAGAGACGGATATGGGAGGGAGCCTGCCCATAAATCCGTCAGGGGGAGTTCTATCGACCAATTGCATCGGGGCAACCGCTCTCTTACGGGTCGGGGAAGTGGCCCAGCAAATCATGGGAAAGTCGGAGAAGCGGCAGGTTCCGGACGTCCGCCTGGGGATGGCCACCGGATTCGGCGGATGTTTCTGGTCCGATGTGGTAATTTTGGGTGCCGATAAGCCTTAGCGCGGAAGAGGCTCAGTTCCTTATCGGGGAGATTGGCTAAAAAAAATTCTAAGCACCTCAGCGTGAGAACTGCAGGGGGAATCATGGAAACTCGAGCTTCGGAACGAAACCCGCTACTCTTGGCCATGGAGGAAATCGCCCATATGCCCTACCACTGGGCGATCGGGCTGGACGGGAGTAAATTTTTTCAGGAGATCAAGGAACGGGAGGTCCTGTTGGGAATCCGTTGCCCCAAATGCCGCAAAGTGTACGTCCCTCCCCGTCTGGTCTGCGGCCCCTGTTTTGTCAAAATGGAGGAACTCGTGGAACTCGGGAAAGAGGGGGTGATCCAGGCGGTGACCCTGGTGAATTATCCCTTCATCGACCCGGACACGGGGGATCGAAGGCCTGTCCCTTACATCTACGGTTACATCAAGCTCGACGGCGCCGACAATCTCTTTTCCCATATTGTCAAAACCCCTCCCGGGGTTTCGGTTCAGGTGGGAGATCGGGTCCGGGCGGTTTTTTCCCGGGAGAAGAAAGGGCGGATACAGGACATCGCTTTTTTTGAACCCCTACCGAAACCCAAGCCTTGATCCCACGCTTCCCGAGATTGACTCGAAACCGGCGATCGGTGGAATATGGAATTCACGAAGGAACAAATACTGCTCCGCGAAACGGTGGCCCGTTTTGCCCGGGAACAGGTCGCGCCCCTGGCCGCGGAGATCGATCAAAAGGAACGTTTCCCCCGGGAAACTTTCGCCAAGATGTCCGCCCTGGGGCTTCTGGGCCTGGGCATCCCCGAGGAGTACGGCGGCTCAGGCGGCGGGATTGTGGAGTCTTGCATCGTCGCCGAAGAGCTGGCCCGGCACTGCGTCTCGACCTCCGCAAGCTGGGGAGCCCATGTGGATCTCTGTGCCGCGAATATCTGCCGGAACGGCACTCCCGAACAGAAGCAGAGATTTTTGCCCGATTTGGCCAGCGGCAGAAAGCTGGGCGGCATGGCCATGACCGAATCGGAAGCCGGCTCTGATGTCCTGGCCATGAAAACCAGGGCGATGGAGAAAGGTGATTTCTTCGTTCTCAACGGGACCAAGACCTTCATCACCAATGGACCGGTGGGGGACCTTTTCCTCGTATATGCCACCACCGACCCCAAATCAAGAGGCAAGGGGATTACCGCTTTTGTGGTGGAGAAGGGGTTCCCCGGTTTCTCCTGCGGCAAGGAGTTTGAGAAACTCGGCTGGCACGGCTCTCCCACCGGAGAATTAGTCTTCGAAGACTGTCCGGTTCCCCGCAAGAACGTCATCGGAACCGTCAACCAGGGGGTAAAAGTTCTCCTCTCCGGGTTGAACTCCGAAAGGCTGGTGATCTCGGCCAATTGCCTGGGTCTGGCCCGGGCCAGCCTGGAAGATTCGGTGAAATATTCCCGAGAAAGAAAGCAATTCGGAAAAGCCATTTCCGAGTTTCAGATGATCGGCGAAAAACTAGCCCGGATGGCCGCCAAAGTGGAGGCGGTGCGATGCATGCTCTGGTCTCAGGCTTTGCGGATGTCCCAGGAAGGGCCTGCGGCCATGGCCTTCGAGACCGCCTGCACCAAGCTCCTGGCGTCGGAGACCTCCCTCCAGAACGCGCTGGATGCCACTCAGATTTTCGGCGGATACGGATATATTCGGGAGTTCCCCGTGGAGCGCTACCTCCGGGACGCGCGAATCATGACCATCGGGGCGGGAACTTCTGAAATCATGTGCCAGATCATTTCTCGAGAATTGGGCAAAAGAATTTAGGTTTCAACCCCCAAGGGTAAGCGGTTATGCATGCAGGATGATCTGGTGGGGAGAATTTGAGCCGGATATCCGTTCCCCGGTTATTTTTTCCTGAATGCGAATTTATCAATCGGGAGGTTCATATGCGTGAAGTTGTGATCGTGGATGGGGTTAGGACGGCCATCGGCCGGATGGGCGGTAGCCTGGCCAATTTTCGGGCCGAAGACCTGGCTGCCTTAGCCATTGAAGGCGTGGTCAAGAAGACGAAAATAAATGTGCTGGAGATCGAAGACGTCATCATGGGCATTGCCCTATCCTGGCACACAGCCGTTAACCTCTGCCGCTGGGCCGTCTTGAAAGCAGGCCTGCCCTTTTCCGTTCCCGGGCTGACGGTTGAACGCCAGTGCGGCTCGGGGCTGCAGGCTGTGGCCTTGGCGGCGCAACGGATTCTGGCAGGTGATGGGGAGGTCTTCATTGCCGGTGGGACCGAGAGTCACTCCACTTTCCCCTACAAAGTGGCCCGGCCGACCCAGGCCTTTCAGTACAACCCCCCCGGGTTCATCAACTGGGAAACGGCCCCCCGGCCGGAGTGGAACCTGGTGATGGGAATTACCGCT
>JAPLIW010000638.1 GCA_026388915.1 Deltaproteobacteria bacterium | reverse complement strand
CATCACGCGTGGCGATCTTGGCCCGGTGAGTCGATTGGGAGGGCAAGTTCACCTTCTGCGAGCTCTGATGATCTCGTAAAAAGTCGGAATTCCATAGAATTCGTCATTCCGGCGAAAGCCGGAATCCAGTTATTTCAAGATATTCTGGACCCCGGCTTTCGCCGGGGTGACGCTCCAAGAGACTTTTTACGAGATCATCAGCTCTTATTCCCCAAAAATCGATCCTATCTTTTTCGTCCCTTTTGAAGGGTGGACAGGGTCTCATGCCTGTCCTACATCATTTTGGTCGGTAACCAGAGGATGATTTCAGGGTAAAGGACAAACACGACAAGTGCTAACGCGATTATTATAACATATGGAATGACCCCCACAATGATCTGCTTCGTGGTCACCTCCAAGGCAGGATCGACGGCCCCCCGAACGTAGAAGATCGCATAAGCGAAGGGAGGAGTCATGAAGGACATCTGGAGGTTGATACAGATCATCATGGCGAACCACAGGCGGTCGAATCCCAGGGCGTCCCCGATGGGGGTAATGATGGGAACCATGATGAAAAGAATCCCCAGCCAGTCGATGAAAAAACCCAGAATAAAGCAGATAAACATGATGATGAAAAAGACCCCCCACTTGCCCCCGCCCGCGCTCAGGATGAACTTGGCCACGACTTCATCGCAACCCGCCCGCATGAAGATGCCGGTAAAGGAAGAGGCCAGCATGCCGATCAGGAGGACCATGCCGCTGACTTTCACCGTCGTGGCCGCCGCCTTTTTCAGGACCTCCATATTGAGCCGGCGGTGACCGGCGGCCAGGATGAGCGTGGCCAGGGAACCGACCCCGGCAGCCTCCGTGGGGGAAGCGATCCCGAAAAAAATGCTCCCCAGCACAGCCACAATGAGCATCACGAGAGGCCCGATCGCGACCGCAAGCCTGCGCGTCTTTATCAGGAAAGGAATTCGCACTTCTCCGGGAGGAACCGGCGGGGCGATTTGCGGCTGGAGGATACATCTTATGATGATGTAGACGCAATAGCAAGCGGACAGGAAAAAGCCTGGCAAGAAGGCTCCGAGGAGCATTTTGCCCACGGAAACGTTGGCCATGGGCCCGTAAATCACCAGCATGATGCTCGGCGGGATGAGAATGCCCAGGCTGCCGCCCGCACAAACCGCGCCGGCCGCCAGGGCTCTGTCGTAACCCCGCTTTACCATGGAGGGGAGGGCCGTCAGGGTCAGCAAGGTGACCGAGGCCGCGATGACTCCCACCGTGGCCGCCACGATGGTTCCCAGTATGATCGTAGCCAGGGCCAGACCGCCTCTCAGCCCGGCAAACCATATGTAGAGTTCATCAAACACTCCTTCGGCCGCTCCCGAGTGTTCCAGCACAGCGCCCATGAGGACAAAACCGGGTACAGCCAATAAAACATAGTTATTCAGCATGTCATAAGAGCGGCTGTAGAAGATCTCGAAAGTGAGGGCGGGTCCGAAAAGGTTAATTCCCATCCAAAACGCAACCCCGCCGATAGCCAAAGCTAAGGGGTAGCCGGTCAGCAATACTGCCGCCAGGATTCCCCCCAGCATAACTGCCGAAATCATCTCCGGGCTCATCTCGATCATGGGGTTTCCTTCCTTCCGAGTAGAATTTTCAGGTTTCGCACGAATATCGCAAAGCCCTGCAGCAGGAACAGAATCAGTCCGATCAACACCACGGTTCGGATGGGGCCTATGCGGGCGTACCAAAAGGTCTGCACATCCCTCTCGTCGATGGACCAGGCATACCACGTCCACCCCGCCGCGGAAGCCGCAATCGCCCCGATGACCGGGAAGAAAAACAGCGCCCCGAAAACGACCTCCATGACCGCTTTTCCCCTTTTGGAAAGCAGGCGGGTGAAAACGTCGATCCGCACATGCCCGTCCTGGCGAGCAATATTTCCCATGGAAAGGACGTACATGGCGGCGGCGGTCATGGTGACAATGACCGGGAGTTGGATGGTCGGTTTGTTAAACCCGTACCGAAGCAGCACCTCAAAGCAAACCAGCCCAGTGAAGGCATAAACCAGCACCCGGACCCAATTCCCCATCCATTCATTCATCCTGTCAATGGTTTTTAAAATCCGTTCCATCGTTTATCATCCTCCTCCATTTGCTCGCAGGGATGCTTCTTCGAACCGGGAATGAAGGCGGAATTGCATCGGAAATTCCACCGACAAGGAATGAAACAGGTTCCCTGCAGCCGCAAGCAAGAGGGGACCTGCCCCGGATTCGGCGAGTTCCAAACTCAGTCTTCCCGAACCGGCCGGCAAAGACAGGCCCGGGGGGAAAATCGGCCTTTCCCCCCGGATGGAATGCCTCCTGAACCTATTTGCCCGGTGAAGGCAATCCGTATAAATTCTTCCACATCTCTTCAAATTTCAGCTGAGAGGTCAACACCTCATTCATGGAAGGATGCTTGGCCGCTACCTCTTTCAGGTACTTGACGGCCTCGGGGACAAAGGCATCATCGATGGAGCTGGGAAGAATTTCCACGATGACTCCCTTGTCTTTGAAGCCCTGCACCGCTTTCTCATTTTTCGAAATCAAGCGCGCATGGTAAGCGACTTCCGCCCCTTTAACGCAGTTCGTCACGATTGCTCTGAGGTCCTCGGGCAGAGCCTCCCACTTGCTCCGCTCAACCATGAGCTCGTACATTTCCCAGGGGGCCCGGGTCGGGCTCAGGTAGTAGTACTTCCCCGCCTCATACAGGGCCATGTCGTAATCAAAGGCGGGGCAGCTGCATTCATAGGCGTCGATGATCCCCCGTTTCATGTTCTCAAAGATTTCCCCCAGGGGCATAAACACCGTGCCCACACCCATCCGGGATAAAACGATTCCTCCATCCCCGGAAGCCCGCATCTTGAGCCCCTTAAGGTCCTGCGGCCCTTTCAGCGGTTTATTCAGGTGGATCCACCCCTCGGGCAGACCATGAAGCCCCCCGATTTCCAGAAATTTATAGCCCATTTGCTTGTACCATTTGTTAACTATTTCCCGGCCTACGGTCTCGAACCACATCATGTGGCCCAGGGGGGATATTTTGGCGCCAACGCGCTGAGAGAGAATGCTGCCAAAAGGAATTTCGGGCACTAAATACGAGCCCCCGGTGGCGGCAAAGTCCAGGACCCCCTTATTGATCGACTTCCACTCCTGGGTTGCCGGGCATACCGAGCCGGCCGGCTTGGCATTCCAAACCAGGCGCCCCCCGGTAGCGGCTTTAACCCTTTCGCACAGATCCTGCAGCCCCACCGACACCGGCATTCCCGGCGGGAGACAGCTTTGTCCCGTCCAGGTGATCACCTTTGGCTTTGCTTCCGCGGCCTGAAGAGGTGAGTCAACGAAAACGAGACCTCCAATGAATACCCCCACCAACAGCAACATGACGATTCGCTTTTTCATTTTACTTCCCTCCTTTCAAAAATTAGCCCGTTGCGCATTTCTTGCCCCCTCTCCGCCTGCTAACACCTCCTTTCACTTAAACTTGAGGCTGTTTGACTAATGGTTGAGCCGCTCAGGGAAATGGACGTCTCAATAGAAAAAAAAGCCTGACCTCGACTTCTCGAATGTCAGGCTTTCTAAGAAACCCATTCCACTTTATTTTTCTCTTGGTGGGTTATCAAATGCCACACCCGCTGATTATCTGTTTATTAAAGAAATTTTGTAACACTTTAGCTCTTTGAAAAGGGAACTTTTACCCTCTGAAAAGATCTCCCAGAAATCCCCCCTGCCCCCCGAAGGTGTGAAAAAATTGGTTTTCAGCCGTCACCCCGGTGAAAACCGGGGTCCAGTAAGTTCGTAACACCTTGAAAACACTGGATTCCGGCTTTCGCCGGAATGACGTAAAAAAGAACTGAATCGATTTTTTCACAGCTTCCCCCATAAAGGGGGAGGGAAATGGCCCGGGTTAAATTTCGTAAACCTTATCCGAGTTGAAAAGATCGTGGGGGACGGTAATCCCCGCGGCGTGGAACCGTTCCACGAATTTGGGGCGGATCCCCGTCGCCCGGAACCGTCCCTTCACCATTCCCTTGGAATCGATCGAAGCCTGCTCGAAATGGAAGACCTCCTGCATGGTGACGATGTCTCCCTCCATACCGGTGATTTCCTGGAAACTGACGACCCTCCGGGTTCCATCCACCAATCGGGCAATCTGAATGATTACATTGAGGGCCGAGGAGATGTATTT
>JAPLIW010000684.1 GCA_026388915.1 Deltaproteobacteria bacterium | reverse complement strand
AAGAATAAGCTCTGCGGTCTCTGCGTACTCTGCGGTTGATTTTTTCTTCATCCCCGGAGGGCGCTGAGACTTTTATAATTTCCTATGCAACAAGAAAGGAAGAACATGATTCGTCGCCAGCCAGGGGAAGTCTTTTTTCTTGTTTTGGTTATTATTTTCCTCTTTTTGGGCTGCAGCCTGAAGCATCGCCCCCAGACCGGGGAGGAATTTTCTCGGGAAACGAACCGATTGGAGACGCTGATCCAGGAGTCGGTAGATCCGTCGGACCGGGCGAAACTCCACCTCCATCTGGCTGAGCTCTCCACCCATCACCAAAACCCCGGAAGGAATTACGGGAAAGCCCTCCGCGAGTTTGAGACCTATCTGTCCCTGGCCCCGGTTGAGGCCCGGACGGATGAGGCGCAGAACTGGCTGGGGGTGCTGCGCGAGTTGGACAGGGCGGAAAAAGAGGCTGTTCAATGCACAGGGAAAATGGAAAACCTCGTCGGGGAAAATAGGGAAAAAAGGGAGGCCCTGGACCGGCAAGGAAGGTTGCTGGATCTGGAGGGAAAAAAGAATGAGGAATGGCAGGCCACCCTGGAAAAGATGAAGGTGCGCCAGGAAGAGATGGAATGGGCCAATCGAAAGCTGAGCGAAGCCAATCGAAACTTGAGCGAAGCCAACCGCAGCCTGAGGGAGTCCATGGAGCGGATGAAAAAGACGCTGGAAAGGCTGAAAAACCTCGACCTCCAGATGGAAGAGAAGAGGAAGACGATCAAATAATTTTCTTGACATATTTCCCTCGATTGTTAAGATCGGGCAGAGAAAATTTCCAAACAAAAAATTCAACCCCCATAAATTTTTGGTATCAACGCGGAGAGAACGGATCGAAAAACGGTAAGACGGGTGTCTCCAGATATCCAAATTTTGCTGAGTGATATCGATGGGGAAGGCTTTCGCTGAAATCCCCCCCAACCCCCCTTTGCAAAGGGGGGCAGGGGGGATTTCTGGGAGATCCTTTCAGAAGGCGAATAGCTGCCCCTTTTTCAAAAAGCTAAATCGTTACGAGAAATCATGCCTGAAGAAAAGGCCCTTTGAGGGGCGGGCGGAGATTCTCACCTATCAGCCGGGAAGGAGGTTGTTATGGAGAAGAGAGGGTTTTTATCTTTTTTGATTTCCTGGGGGGGATTGATCGGCTTTCTCTTAGTCCTGAGCGCTCTTCCAGCCGCAGCCGCAGAGGTCATCAACGTGGGCTATACCGGCCCGCTGAGCGGGGGAGCGGCCAAGTACGGCCAGAATAACCTCGACGGCCTCAAGATGGCCGTGGACGAGATCAACGAAGCCGGCGGGATCTCGGTCGCGGGAAAAACCTATACCTTCAAAGTGACCTCTCTCGATGATCGGTACCGGCCGGCCGACGCGGTCACCAACGCCCGCCGGTTCGTGGAACTGTACAAACCGCCTTTTATCTTCTGCCCGCACGCTGGAGGCATCCTGGGGCTGATGAAATTCAACGAGCAAGAGGGTTTCATCCTCCACGGCTACACGGACAACACGGCCATCCTGCAGCAGGGGAATAAATGGCTGGTGAAGGCGCCCATGTCCATGGGATTTTACAATTACGGGATCATGGAAATAGGCTGGAAGAAGGGGTGGAGGAAAGGGGCCCTGCTCTGCGGGACTCATGAGTCGGCCAAGGTGGCGGAGAAGATCTTCGAAGTGCTGTGGAAAGACATGGGGGGAGAGATCGTGGCCAATGCCCCCGCGGATTACGGGAAGGTAACCGATTTCTATCCCTACCTGACCAAGGTCCTGGCGGCCAAACCCGAGGTTATCTTTCTCTACGGCCCGTCTGAACCGTCCGCCATGGTCATCTCCAGCGCCCGTGAGCTTGGTTTCAAGGGCGGGTTCATGCTGGGTTCCCAGTGCAAACTGGACGAGATGGAGAAGGTGGCCCCTTTAAAGACCCTAACTCCCAGCGTGGGGGTGTGCCCCGTGGGCATGATGCCCCTTCCGCTCATGAAAGAGTATTCGAAGAGGCATGAGGAGAAAGTGAAAACCATTCCCACCTCGGAGTCGGCCTTCAACTACGAGGTGATGTACATCTTCGCCGAGGCCATGAAGAAGGCCGGAACGATCAAGGACCTGGACAAGATCATGGCCGCCGTCCCCGGGGTCCTGCCGGTGGGAAACCATGCCATTCGCGGGATTCACAGCATGACCAAGGAAGGGCAGTTTATTTCCGGCTATTTCGCCATGGAGATCGCCGACGGGAAATTCGCCCAGCCGCTCAACATCGACCCGGGCCCCTGGTACAAGAAATACGGCGCGGCCTGGGGGCCGAAATAAAAAAAGCAAAGAGCAGAGAGTATAAAGAAAAAGCAAATCGCTCATAGCTGATAGCTCATAGCTAAAGGAAAGGACAAAAATAAGGTGACATTGCGATGTGTCCAACATCTCCAGAAATCCCCCCACCCCCCCCTTTTTTAAAGGGGAAGGTGTGAAAAAATCGATTCAGTTCTTTTTTACGTCATTCCGGCGAAAGCCGGAATCCAGTGTATTCAAGGTGTTACGAACTTACTGGACCCCGGTTTTCACCGGGGTGACGGCTGAAAACCAATTTTTTCACAGCTTCGGGGGGCAAGGGGGGATTTCTGGCTCGCATGCGTTTGATTCAAAATGCTGCCTTTGATCATGTCAACTTATTTTGGCCGTTCCCTATAGTAGCTCGTCGTTAAGATCTTTTGCTATCAGCCATGAGCAATGAGCTACCGGCGTTATTTACGCTATGCGGTTTTTTCGGTGAGGGGTGGGGATGTCTCTTTTCATCCAGCAGGTGCTGAATGGGATCATGCTGGGAAGCGTGTATTCCTTGGTGGCCCTCGGGCTGACCCTGGAATACGGGATCCTGCACATCCCCAACTTCACCCACGGCGCCCTGTACATGGCCGGCGCCTATGTGACCTTCCTGCTGGCCACGTCCCTGGGACTGAACTTCTGGCTGGCCATGATCCTTTCCATGATCGCCCTGGCACTGATCGGCATCGTCATGGAACGGCTGGTTTATCGGCCCCTCATGCTGGAATCCCCCCTGAGTTCTTTTATCGCCGCCATCGGGATGATCTTTATCTTCGTGGATGGGGCGCTGTACATATTCGGGCCGGATTTCAAACGTTTCCCCCCGGTGCACACCCAGGTCGTCCAGGTCCTGGGTACCACCATTACCTTCCAGCGAATCATTATTATTCTGGTCACGGTCGCTTTAATCGTTCTCCTTCATCTATTCATCAAGAAAACCGTTGTGGGAGCGACCATTGAAGCCACGGCCCAGGATATGGAAGGCGCCCGCCTGATGGGCATTAACGTGAAACGGGTGCGGATGATGGTCTTTGCCCTGGGAACGGCCCTGGCAGCGGCCGCCGCCAGCCTGATTGCTCCGATTCACCTGGTCCATCCGGGCATGGGCGGGCCGGTCATCCTGAAAGCCTTCGTCATCATCATCCTGGGGGGGATGGGAAGCATCCCCGGAGCGATCATCGGCGGGTTTCTCCTGGGGTTGGTGGAGAGCCTGAGCGGGGGATACATCAGCACCTCCTACCATGAAGTCTTCTCTTTCGGAGTCCTGGTGACCGTCCTGGCCATTCGGCCCACCGGTCTGTTCGGGGGGAAATGATGGAGACTCCGGCCAATCTCTATTCCCCCAAGCGTCTGATCGTCCTGCTGCTGATCCTTTTGGCCTTCACCATTCCCTCCTTCGTGACCAGCCGGTTTTATCTCCACATCTTGATCATGTGCTTTATCTGGGGCATGGCGGCTACCTCCATGAACCTGCTCATGGGGTACACAGGCCAGGTCAACCTTGCTCACGGCGCCTTTTTCGGCATCGGGGCCTACGCCGCCGGCTTGCTCATATTGAAATTAGGGTTGAATTTCTGGCCCGCCCTGATCCTGGCCTGCATCATCACCGTCGTCCTGGGCTTCTTTATCGGCATCCTGGCCCTCCGGACCCAAGGCTCCTACTTTGCCATCGGGACCATGTGCTTCAACGTGATCGTCACCGTGATCATCGACAGCTGGGATGAGCTGACCGAAGGGGCCCGGGGGCTCTTGGGGATTCCCCGGCCAAGCCCCATCCCGCTTCCTTTTGGAGGGCAGATCGCTTTTACCTCCATGCCCTCCTATTACTACCTGGTTCTCATCTTTCTCCTCCTGACCCTCCTGGTCATCTACCGCATCGTTCACTCCATGATGGGCCGATCCTTCCTGGCCATCCGGGGCAATGAGGAACTGGCCGAATCCATCGGCATCCATGCCATGAGGACCAAACTCCTGTCCTTCCTGATCAGCACCGGCTTTGCCGGGCTGGCGGGGGTTCTCTATGCTTCCTACATCGGCTTTCTGAGCCCGGAGATATCCGATTACCATGTCACTTTTGAATTCCTGATCTTCTGCATGATCGGAGGCCTGGGCACCCTGGGGGGGCCTTTAATCGGAGCCTTCCTCCTAACGGTGGTCAGCGAGCTCCTGCACGGGGTGGCCGTCCCCCGCCTGGTCGCTTACGGCTTTTTATTGGTCATCATCATCATCTTCCTCCGCGGGGGAATCGTCGGCGGGGCCCAGATGTTGTGGCTGAAGGTTTCGGGAAAGGGGGGAAGATGACTCCGGCGCTGCTCGAGGTCAAGGGGCTCAGCAAGGATTTTGGAGGCCTGAGGGCGGTGGACGCAGTGGACTTCCAGATCCGGGAAGGGGAGATCTTCAGCATCATCGGGCCCAATGGTTCCGGCAAGACCACCCTCTTTAACGTGATTACCGGATTCTACCCGGCCACCGGGGGAAGGGTTTTTTTCCGCGGAGAAGACATCACCAACCTGAAACCCTATGCCGTGGCCCAAAAGGGGATTGCCCGCACTTTTCAACTGACCGCGGTTTTCAGCCGGGATACGGTCTTTGACAACCTGGTGGTCGGCCACCGGGTGCGAGTCAAAGCGGCCCTTCTGGGAACGATATTCGGCAGCCGCCGGACCCGCGAGGAGGAACGGGCTTGCCGGGATAAAGCCGAAGAGATCCTGGAGTTCACCGGGTTGACCCGGGACCGGAATAAAATTGCCGGCAGCCTGACCCAGGAAGCGCAGAAAAGACTCTCCATCGGAATGGCCCTGGCCACCGATCCGCGACTCCTCCTCCTGGATGAGCCCACGGGCGGGGTCAATTTCAAGGAGATCAGCAACCTGGTCTCGCTCATCGAAAAAATCAAAAAGAACCGGGTCACGGTCGGTCTCATCGAACACAAGATGAAAGTAGCCATGGAACTGCCCGATCGGGTCATGGTCCTGAACTATGGCCGGAAGATTACCGAAGGAGTGCCCGGCGAAGTGAGTCAGGACAAAAGGGTCATCGAAGCCTACCTGGGGAAGAGCTATGCTGCTTAAGGTCCAAGATATCGAAACCTGGTATGGAAGCTCCCAAGCCTTGAAGGGGGTTTCCCTGGGGGTGGAAGAAGGGGATCTCATTTCCATCCTCGGGGCCAATGGAGCGGGGAAAACCACCCTTCTGCGGACGATCTCCGGGCTGATCGAACCGAAAAGAGGAACCATAGAGTTTGAAGGCCAAAGAATCGACCGCCTGGGCGCCGAGGATATCGTGCGGCTGGGCGTTTCCCACTGCCCGGAGGGAAGGAAGCTCTTCCCCCAGATGACCGTCTACAAAAATCTGCTGCTGGGGGCGTACGTGCGGAAAGCCGATCAACCGGGAATCCGGGATGGCATGGAGGAGATCTTCAGCCTTTTCCCGGTGCTCAAAGACCGGCGGGAGCAGCTGGCCGGGACCTTGAGCGGCGGCGAGCAGCAGATGCTGGTGATCGGCCGGGGGCTCATGTCCCGGCCGAAATTGCTCATGCTCGATGAACCCTCGCTAGGAATCGCCCCCCTTCTGGTGGCCCGGATCTTTGAAGTCATAAAAGATATCAACCAGCGGGGAATGACCATCCTCCTCGTAGAGCAGAACGCCGCCGTGGCTCTGAACATCGCTCATCACGGGTACGTGCTGGAGACGGGGGAGATCGTCCTTTCCGGGGAAGCCCGGCAGCTGCTCAGCGAAGAAAAAGTGAAACAGGCATACCTGGGGGTTTGATTTCCTTAATATAAACCCCCGGCTCTGTCCGGGGACTATTAGAGTTTGACATTTCCGGGATGCTTGAGTGGTGGCCCGGGGGCAAGGAGCTTCTGTGCAAAAAGCATCGGCCGGGCTGGCCCTCTCCTTGGAGGCTTCGACCGGCTTCCGCAGGATGCGGCGGGCCGATCGGGCGTCCCAAATTCGGAATTTCTTGATTCCTTTTTTCCATTCCGCATTTCCATTGCCCGCCCGGTCCAGGAAATGGAAGCCGCCTCATGGTTTTTGCGCAGAAGGTCCTTGGCGCCGGGCCTGGCACCGGGTCGAAGGCCACCTTCAGGTGACGAGCGCCCTCGCCTTGTTGACTCATGGGGGAGAAGGAAATTTTTCCGGCATGCTGCCGATTTTGATGGAAGAGGGGAGTCCGCTGCTCAGGAGTTTTTAGGTCACCCCGTTGCGGAGGGGAAAGTCGGGAAGGAGCCTTTCTCCCTTGGCGTTCTCCTGGCGGGCATACTTTAAGAAGCGCTTTTGAATGGATTGACGCATCTTGTCCGCTTTTTCAGGGGACATGTCCCGGATGGAGATCTGCCCCCCGCCAGTCCGGCCGTGCCCGCCCGCCGTTCCCAATCCTTTGACCATGCGCCGGGCCATTTGACCGGCGTTCTGATTGGCTCTCTTGGTGCGCAAAGAGAAGATGAGGGTGGAGTCACTGGTTCCGATGACGAAGCTCGAGGAGACTTCGGCGAAGCGAAGGAAGAAATCGGCCATCAGTGCGACCATGTCCGTGTTGGGCAGGTACCCCAGGTCGCAGAAGATGGTCTTTCCGAAAATCTTGGCTTCGTGGAGTCCCTGGTCGAAATCCAGAAAATAGTCCCGGGGCAGGTCGGGGTATTCGATCTGAGCGAGAATTTTCAGCAGGGCCTTGGGGTAGAGGGCAATGGCCGCTCTGTAATCCACGTCGGTTGCATGTCGACCCAGGTTCAGGGTGTCCGTTTTTAACCCCAGGTAGAGCGCGGTGGCCATGGTTTTGGGAATGGCCAGGCCGGCCTCCAGGAGGTACTCCGTGAGGATGGTGGCGGAACTGCCGTAGCTCAGGCGGATGTCCACGAGGTCGGCCTCCTGGGAAGCCTGGCGAGCCCCGTGGTGGTCGATGACGATGGAAGCCTTTAAATAGGCGGGGAAGCTGTTGTTCCCGGCCCGGGGTTGGGTATCCACCAGGCCATAGACATCGAAATCCTGCAGATTTAAAGAATCCAGGGGCTTGATGTCAATGTTGAGCAGCCGCACCATGGCCCGGTTTTCGGCCCGGGTGATGAGCCCTCCGTAGGCCAATTCGGCGTGGGCTTTGAATTTCCTGCGAATCAGGTAGCGCAGGGCCCAGCCGGCGGCTATGGCATCCGGGTCCGGGTTGTTATGGGTGAGGATGAGGATTTTCTTCTGCGATACGATCTGCCCTAATTTTTCCAGCCTTTCCCGGTTGTCCATCCTTCTTCCTTTTGGTTACCGAAAGCCAAGCCCGTGGATGCCTGAACAATCTGCCACGAATCCCATGTTACTCCGGCGGAAAATCTTTCTCAAGGGGTTCTTTTCCCTTGCCCGCCTTCATTTTTAAGATCCCTTTTCTTGTCGCCCGGGGGCAAGGACGTTGCCCGCAGAAAGCATCGGCCGGGTAAGCCCTTTTCCCCGGGGCTCCGCTTTACTTCCGCAGAAGGCGGCGGGCCCTTGGGCGACCCACCGGGTCGC
Organism: Deltaproteobacteria bacterium; assembly: GCA_026388915.1. Taxonomy (GTDB): domain Bacteria; phylum Desulfobacterota; class SM23-61; order SM23-61; family SM23-61; genus SM23-61. Next base: position 3,475 of record JAPLIW010000684.1, on the reverse strand, counting down.
CCCTACGGGAAATCTACCCGAAGATGTGGTCCCGGGGCTGTGGCCGCCCGTTCCATGGAATCAAAGGTGCCTCATGATTTCTGCGGGCAACGTCCTTGCCCCCGGGCCGGAGGGGGGGCGACCCGGTTCAACCTCCGAACAATCATCCCCACGATCTGGGTTCCCTTTCGGAAAACAACCGGCGGAGGTCTTGTCCGGGTCCCATGACCACTCCCCGGGTGGGCAGGTTGGTCAGCCTTTTCTCCAGCGCGGGCAGATCCAGGTCCAGATGGATGATGATTCCCGAAGACTGGAGACGGGCCATGGCGGCGGGGGAATAGACCACGCTGCCCCCGGTGGCGATGACCGAGGTGCGGCACTTCAGGGAACGCACGTGGCGTTCTTCGATCCGGCAGAAGGCTTCCAGCCCGTCCTGATCGATGATTTCCTGGAGGGTCCGGCCTTGCTTGGCCTGGATGAACACATCGGTGTCCACAAAGTCGCGGGAGAGGGCCTTGGCGAGCAGCACCCCGACGGTGCTTTTCCCCGCGCCGGGCATGCCGATGAGAACGATATTGGCGCCAGGGGCGGCCTTCCGCATCCTTGCCCGATTTCGATTGGCTCTGGGTTTCGAATCCACAATCCGCAATCCGCGATCCGCAATTCTTTTCATCCCCGTATGATTCCCTCCTGCCTTTGCCTTATTATAAGGGACACTCCCCCACGGGGAAAGCTCCTACCAGAAATCCCTTGAAAACACCCCCCGGCCGGGGATATATTTCTAGAGAACTTTTGAGGTTGCCCATACCACAAAAAGATGCGGAGGTAAATCATGAAAGACATGTTCAGTCTGAAGGGAAAGGTGGCCATCGTGACCGGCGGCAACGGGGGCATCGGTCTGGGAATCGCCCGCGGTTTTGCGAGCGTGGGAGGCGACGTCGTCATCGCCGCCCGGAACGCGGCCAAGTCCGCCAAGGCCGGCGAGGGAATCCGCAAGGATTTCGGGGTTAAGGTGCTGGAGGTCGAGGTGGATGTGCGGCAGGAGAAACAGATCCAAGCCATGGTGAAAAAAGTCCTGGATACCTTCAGCCGGATCGACGTGCTGGTGAACAATGCGGGCGTGAACATCCGAAAATTCCCCCAGGATCTCCTGATCACGGAGTATGACGAAGTCCTCGAAGTCAACCTGCGCAGCGCCTATTTAACCTCCAAATACGTTTACCCGGCCATGAAAAAGGCAGGCGGGGGAAAGATCATCAACATCGGCTCCATGACTTCCATCTTCGGCGGCGGAAAACTCATCGCCTACGGCACGAGCAAGGGGGGAATCGTCGCCATGACCCGCGCCATGGCCGTGGGCTGGGCCACCGACAACATCCAGGTGAACGCCATCCTTCCCGGCTGGATTGACACGGATATGACCCGGAGGGCTCGTGTCGAGCTGGAGGGATTGAACGAAAAAGTTCTGGCCCGCACGCCGGTGGGCCGCTGGGGGACGACGGAAGAATTAGCCGGAACGGCAATCTATCTGGCCACCGCCGCCTCCAACTTCATCACCGGCGTCGCCCTGCCGGTGGATGGCGGGTATTCGGTGAGCATCTGAGAAAGTTCTTCCATCTGGTCGGCCGAAGTAGGGGCGGGTCGCGAACCGCCCCTACTCTGCGAAAGACAAAGGCATTTCTCTCGCCCGCTTCGCGAGGCCGCAGAGAAGGCAGAGAAAGAAAAAAAGCTTTTATTGGGGTAGTATTGGAAGGGGCTTTATCTCTGCGGTCCCTGCGGGCTCGGCGAGGAAAAAATCCTTGAATTCGGTTGTTATTTGTTCTTCCTTAGGAAATTATAGAAGTCTCTGCGTCCTCCGAGCATGAAGAAAAAAATCAACCGCAGAGTACGTGGAGACCGCAGAGGTTTTTATCGGGAAAGACAAAAACACAAATCATGTTATGGAGATTGACTCCTCTTTGCCTTTCGACCCTCCGGGGATGAAGACAAGAGGATGAACGAAGAGGAAGCAGAGAGCGCAGAGATCATCCTTAGAAAGACCTTTGGTGTTTTTGACCTTCCGGGGAGCGTTGGAAATGGGGCCGCTTTTCCTCCTGCATCCCGGCCTTGAGCTTTTTCCCATTTTAATCTCTGCGTGCTCTGCGACCTCTGCGGTTAAGTTTTTTTATTGGATTTTTATTCCTTCTATTTTTGAGGAGTGGCAGTCTCTTTTTTTGCTGGTACCAGGCTCAGGCTGCCGATGATATCCTCGCTGGAAACGGCGAATCCTATGCCCTGGACGGGGAAGTGCGGGGTGCCGGCTTTAAAGGTCACCACTCCCAAGACCAGGCCCTCCGGGGTGATCAGGGGACCGCCGCTGTTGCCGGCGTTGATGGCTGCGTCGGTCTGGATCAAAGTGACTGGGGTCGTTTTTTTCATCCCCTTCCGCACACTGCTCACAATCCCTTTGGACACCGAATGGGAAAGTCCCAGGGGATTACCAATGGTGTAAACTTCTTTGCCGACGGAAACATCGGTCAACTTGCCCAGGGGAAGATAGGGATACCCTCCGTTTCCCAGATGGATCAGGGCCAAATCTTTATCCGGGTCATCGGTAATTACCCTCGCATTCCATTCCCGGCCGTCAAAGGTGATGGCTTTCACATCCCCGCCCGCCTCGGCGATTACGTGGTAATTGGTAACCGCATATCCGGCTGGGTTGATCAAAAAGCCGGAACCCCCCATCTTCGCAGTTTTCACTCCGATGACCGCCCGGCTGACCCATTCCAGCTTGTTGGGGGCCGCATCGATGAGCGGATTGTTTCCATAATAGGGGAATTGGGTGTTAACGAATCTTTCTTCCTGGAGACGGGTATATTTGCCGTCCGGGGGGGTATCGGTGAAATGGACAACCCCATTCTTATCCTTATAGCGATAAACCTGCGGGGCAGCCGGGTCAATCAAGAATAAGGGAAGAAGGGCCAGAAGTATGGAAAAAGATATGACTTTTTTATCCATTGGAGTTCCCTCCGGCAAAATCATTCGCCCCTTCCGGGAGGACGGTCTCAGGAGTTATTGGATCGATATTTCCGCTGCCTCGAGGAGGTATAAAAGCACGGAAATTCAGAGGCCGGTAAATATTTTATCGGAAGAAAATGAATCTAACTCAAGGATTAAATTTAAGCTTTTAGGCAACAGGGGAAACGGGGGTGGGCTAGTTGTTATTTCGTCACTGCGTCTTTCTTGACTCGAAACCCATTCGTCAAGCAACTACCTTGGCCAGCTGCCCGGCGTAGACAATCACCAACCGCAGGATGAATCCTCCCAGAAGGACCAAGGAGGCGGTGACTCCGGAGATCCACGGTTTATGCTCCCGGAGACTGACCCGCTTGATGAAGTGGGGGATCAGCTCGTAAGTTTCCAGGGCCATGGGGACTAAAATTCCCAGGCCCACGGCCATCACCCAGAATACAAAGGTGAAATCCCCTCCCATGATGAGATGGGCCGCTTCCACCGA
>JAPLIW010000767.1 GCA_026388915.1 Deltaproteobacteria bacterium | reverse complement strand
CACGGGAGCGTACGGGGGAGGGCCGGAGTATGAGACCATGAGCGCCTTGGGGGCTGGTTGCGGGACCGTGGACGTGGAATTGGTCATCAAGGCCAACGAACTGTGCAATCGCTACGGGATGGACACGATCTCCGCCGGGAGCGTAGTCCAGTGGGCCATGGAAAGCTATGAAAGAGGGGTCATCACGGAGAAGGATACGGGGGGGATCAAGCTGGAGTGGGGGAGCCCGGAGGCGATTTTAACCCTCCTGGAGCAGACCGCGCGTCATAAAGGGTTTGGCGCCAGGCTGGCCGGCGGGGTCCGCCGGGCGGCGAAGAGCGTGGGGAAGGGTTCGGAAAAATGGGCCGTGGAAGCCAAGGGCCTGGAACAATCGCGGGTGGAAACGCGAACTGCTTTTGGGTATGCCCTGGCCTTTGCCGTCAATCCCCGCGGTCCCGACCATCTTCACACCCAGGTTTTGGCCGAATTCGGCACCCGTCCCGGCGGGCGGGCGCTGGTAGCCAAGATCACCGGGGACGAGAGGTATGCCTTTCCGCGCACGCTGGAGAAGCGCGCCGATATCGTTCGCTGGCATGAAGACTGCTATGCGGCCACGGATGCCGTTGGATTATGTTCTTTCGCCACCACCGCCCGGTACGGGGTCACGCCGGAGCTCCTGGCCCGTATGCTTTCCGCGGCGACCGGTACTGATTTTTTTGAATCGGAAAGTCTCCTGCTGGCAGGCCGAAGGATCATGAACTTGGAGAAAGCCTTCAACGTGCGGGAAGGGGCCACCCGCAAGGATGACCATCTGCCTTATCGTTTGATGAACGAGGTCTTGGCGCAGATATCGGCCAAAGGCGACGATCGATCAAAGGCGGCCCCCGGCCGTCCCGTACCGGTAAAAGAGTCGATCAACTCCCGGGCTTACCTGGACCGCATGCTGGATGAGTACTACGAACTTCACGGCTGGGACAAGACCACCGGGCTTCAGCGCCCCAAAACGCTGGCCGCCCTCGGGCTGGAGGATGTGGCTGCGGAGCTGGATCGGGCTGGCAAACTGGCCAAGGATTGAGGTATAGACCAAATTCAGGGCAGGCGCTGAAGTCATAGATGGAAGATACAAATCGGGCCATCACCGTATACCTCAAGCTCTTCACCGGGGCCTTTCCCGAGCGGATTTCCCTGACCCTGGTGCTGGGCGCGCGGGTGCGGGACCTCATGGCCAAGGTTGAGAGGAAAAGTTTTGAAGGGATTAGCAGAAAGAACTCTTCCCTGTCTCTGCAGGACTTGGGGCAGGACGATCTGCTTTTGATCTTGAACGGCCGTCCGATTCAAAATCTCCAGGGCTACGACACCCTGCTGGAAGACGGAGATGTACTGGCGGTTTTTCCGGTGATGGCGGGGGGATGAGCAGGATTCGGTTACTTTCCTTTGTCTAAATGCCTGAATCTGCGGGGGGACACGCAGAGTTGGATCTTTACAGAATGCTGGGGTTGTGGCCCGGGGGCAAGGGCATTGCCCGCAGAAAGCATCGGCCGATAGAATTTCGGATTTCGAATTGC
>JAPLIW010000194.1 GCA_026388915.1 Deltaproteobacteria bacterium | reverse complement strand
CCCAATTCACCCGGATAGGGTCCCCTTCCGGCGGCGGCCCGGCAGTGGATGCAGTTCAGGTTGCAGCTCCGGGTCACTTCCCAGGCGATCATGCGCAAGGTTGGAACCTTCAGGGTTACGGTTTCGACCGATTTCGCTGGATGACCGTTGGAGTCTTTCACCATCTTTTCCACTCAACCGCCGAAATTCCAAATCCCAAGCACCAAATCTCAAACAAGCACCAAACTCCAAATAAATTCCAAACAGCGAATATCCAAACAGTTTACCCGGCCCTTTGAGGTTTTGTTTCGGTCATTCGAATTTGAAAATTGGGTATTATTTGGAATTTGGAATTTAATCCCTTGATTCCGATTTCCTCATCCGTCAAGTAACAGGCCGGGTCGGGCGCCCAGAGGTCTCCGGTGCCCGCCTCGGCCCGAACCCGGAAATTTCCCGCGCAGACCTCCAGGAATCGGCAGGCGGCACAGCGCCCTTTCACGTGTTTTTTCTTCTCCTTTAGCCTGGCCATCAGGGGATGGCCCAGGTCCGTCCAGATCTCGCTGAAAGGACGCTGCCGGACGTTGCCGAAGGAGGAGTGCCTCCAGAACTGATCGGCGTGAACCGAGCCGTCCCAGCTTACGCAGCCGATGCCCACCCCGGAGCTGTTTCCCCCGTTCATCCGCAGGAGTTCCATGACCTCTCCGGCCCGGGGAGATCCCTCCCGCAGCATGCGCAGGTACAGGTAAGGCCCGTCGGAGTGGTTATCCACGGTGAGAACCTCCATGGCTTTTTCCCGGCCGTGAAGATCCTTCGTCCGATCGATGATGAGGTCGACCACTCTTCGAGTCTCTCCGTGGTCCAGGTCTTCCCCGATGAGCTCGCTTCCCCGGCCGGCGTAAACCAGATGGTAGAAGCAGACCCGGGGTATATTCTCTTTTTCCAGGAGATCGAAGATCCCGGGAACGTCCTGGGCGTTTCGCCGGTTGATGGTGAACCGCAGCCCCACCTTGATGCCCGTCTCCCGGCAGTTGCGGATCCCCTGGAGCGCGGCATGGAAAGCTCCCTCCACTCCCCGGAACCGGTCGTTGGTCTCTTCCATCCCGTCCAGGCTCACGCCCACGTAGGAAAGGCCGATCTTTTTCAGCTTCCGAGCCATGTCCGGGGTGATGAGCGTCCCGTTGGTGGAGATGACCGCCCGCATTCCCCGGTCCGTGGCCAGCCGGGCCAAGTCCGGCAGGTCTTTCCGTAGAAGGGGTTCTCCCCCGGAAAAGAGAACGACCGGCGAGCCAAAGCGGGCCAAATCTTCGATGAGCGCCCTTCCCTCTTCCGTGGACAGCTCCCCGCTGTACTCCCGGTTCTGGGAATGGGAGTAACAGTGGACGCATCTCAGGTTGCACCGCTGGCCCACGTTCCACACGACCACCGGCTTTTTGTCTTCCGAGAACTGCAGGAGGTGGGAAGGAAGCTTCCCCGACAGGCGCCCGTAGCGCAGGGGGTCGGACGCTTCCACCGTGCCGCAGTATAATTTCGATATCCCGATCATAAAAAAACAAAAAACTTTTTGCCACAGAGGGCACAGAGATCACAGAGAAAAACGGATATTAAATTCGAAACAAAAAATTCTTTAGGTCCTTCATTTTCTTATTAACGCTCCATCCGTGTTTACCCGCGTTCATCCGCGTCCCATTAAATCTTTTGTCTTTAGGTCGTTTGCGGATATGAAATCTGTGTTCATCTGTGTCCAATTAGGTTTTTCCCCTCTGTGTTCTCTGTGACCTCTGTGGCTCATCTGTTTTTCGAAAGTGCTCTGCCAGGGCGTGAACCAGCGCCGGGATGGTGTACTCCGCGGGCATGACCGTGGTCTTAATCCCCAATTCTCCGGCCTTTTCCGCGGTAATGGGGCCGATCGAGGCCACCGGAATCCCGGCGGTCAGCGCCTGCGCCTCCTCCTTCCCTACCATCTCTGCGAAATTGCTCACCGTCGAAGAGCTGGTGAAGGTCACTGCCGAAATCTCCCCCTTCTTCAGCAGCTCCCGGATTTTGGAGACATTCTCTTTCGGAAGGACGGTCTGGTACACCTCGACCACATCCACTACAGCACCCGCCTTCCTCAGTTCCTCCGGGAGGACATCCCGGGCCACCCTGGCCCGGGGGATCAGAATGTTCTTTCCCTTCAGCTTTTCTTTCTTGAGGCCTTCCAAGATGGCCTCGGCCCGATATTCTCGGGGAACGAAGTTCACCCGGATTTTCAGGGCTTCCAGCGCCTCGGCGGTCTTCGGGCCGATGGCGCAGATCCGCGGGCCCTTTAAACTCCTCACATCCCGCTTCAAGGCGAAGAGCCGGTCCACCAAAAACTTCACCCCGTTGGCGCTGGTGAATATAATCCAATCATACATCATCATCTGTTGCAGGCCATGATCGACGTCAGCCCAGCTTTCCGGGGGAAGGATTTCGATGGTGGGAAACTCGACGGGAATTGCACCCAGGACTCGCAGTCTCTCGGAGAGGTCGCTGGCCTGCTCCCGGGCTCGGGTCACCAGGATTTTCTTCCCGAACAGCGGGAGGGTCTCAAACCAGTTCAGCTTATCCCGGAGCGCCACCACCTCGCCCACCAGGATGATGACCGGCGGTTTGAGTGTGCGGGTCTGGGCGACCTCGCTGATGTTGGAGAGTGTGCCCAGGACGGTTTCCTGCTGGGGAAGGGTTCCCCAGCGGATCAAAGCCACAGGAGTCTCCGGGTCGCGGCCGTTTTTCATGAGCTCCCGGGCAATGCGGCCCAGGTTTCCCACTCCCATGAGACAGACCAGCGTTCCGATTCCCGTGGAGATCTTGTCCCAGGCAATCTTCGACTCCCCTTTGGTCGGGTCCTCGTGGCCGGTGATAAAAGCCACCGTGGAGGTGAAATCCCGGTGGGTCAGGGGGATGCCGGCGTAGGCCGGCGCGGCAATGGCCGAGGTGACCCCAGGAACGATCTCGAAGGGAATCCCGGCCCGGGCCAATTCCTCGGCCTCTTCTCCCCCGCGGCCGAAGATAAACGGGTCCCCCCCTTTCAGGCGGGCCACCGACTTCCCCTCTTTCGCCCTGGCGATGATCAAATCGTTGATCTGCTCCTGAGGAAGGGTGTGATCGCCCCCCTTCTTCCCCACATAGATCTTTTCCGCTCCTTCCTTGATGTGGCCGAGCAGATCTTCGTTGGCCAGATAGTCATAGACGACCGCATCCGCCTTTCCCAGACACTTAAGCCCCTTGACCGTGATCAGTCCTGGGTCCCCGGGTCCTGCCCCGATGAGGTAAACGATTCCGGCGCTCATGCCTTTTTATAGACCTCTTCTAAAATTTCGCCGGCCCCCCTTTGCAGCAGGTCCCCGGCCAGCCGCTCGCCCAGTTCCTTGTTTTTTTCCAGGGGCCCCTCTTCTTTTCCCCTTACCACCTTCCTGCCGTCCACCCCCGCCACCAGGCCGGTCAATATGAGTTTGCCCGACTCGATCCGGGCATATCCGGCAACGGGAACCTGGCATCCACCCCCCAATCTCTGCAGGAAGGCCCTTTCCGCCAGGACCGATATCTGCGTGGCAAGATGATTGAGCGGTTCCACAACCTTTCGGACCCTTTCATCCTCCTCGCGGGTTTCGATGGCCAGCGCCCCCTGGCCGATCGCCGGGACCATCGTCTCGGGGTCGAAAAGTTCCGATATCCGATCCTCCCAGCCCATCCGGTGCAACCCGGCGGAGGCCAGAATCACCGCATCCAGGTCCAGGGCGGTGAGTTTCCTTAGGCGGGTGTCCAGGTTTCCCCGTAGAGGAACGATTTCCAGGTCCGGCCTCAGGTTCAGAAGCTGAGCCTGCCTCCTGAGGCTTCCCGTTCCCACCTTCCCCCCCTCACGGATTTCTCCGAACCTCTTTTCGTCCCGCGACACCAGAGCGTCCCTGGGGTCTTCCCTTTCGGGAAAGGCGATTAAATCCAGGCCATCCGGAATGACCGCCGGCAGATCCTTGGCGCTGTGTATCGCCAAGTCCACTTCCTTTCGGGCCAGGGCTTCCTCAATCTCCTTGACGAATAATCCTTTTCCCCCGATTTTGAAGAGGGGAAAATCCAGTTTGTCGCCGGTGGTCTTGATATGGACCAGCTTGACCGTGACCTCGGGGTTCAGATCTTCCACCCGCTTTTTTACCCAGTTGGCCTGCTGGAGGGCCAGAAGGCTCGTCCGGGTCCCCAGGCGAAGTTCGATCTTCCTTGTTGGGTTGTCCATCTTTGCTATTCTAACATTCCTTAAGAGCGCCTTCCCCCAAATCCGTTTCCCCCCTCCCCTTTCCCCACTTCAAACCCAAGTCCTTCAACGAATACCCGGGTCCCAGGACTCGGATCAGACGCCGATTCAACTCTCGAAATTTTTTTCCCCTGATCAGGGGCAGCAGGTCTTCGCCGACCAGCTTCCGAAATATCTTCTGATTCCTCGGCTGCCCCAGGCCCAGGGGGAGGAGTTTCTCTCTCACCCTTCCCAGTAGTTTCAGGAAGCCCTCATATTCCGGGCCGACTTCCTTCTCGAGTTTTTGCCGGAGAACCCGGGCCAGCGCGGGGCTCTTCCCGGAAGTGGAGATGGCCACCAGAAGATCTTTCTTCTCCACGATGGAGGGAACGATGAAGCTGCTGTGTGCCGGGTCGTCCACCACGTTGACCGGAATCCGGCCCGCCGCCGCTTCCCGGAAAATCCGCTCGTTGATGGACCGGTCATCGGTTGCCCCGATGGCCAGAAAAGCCCCCCGCAGATCGCTTCTCCGGTAGGTCCGGGAAAGATGGGAAATCCTCTTGCGCTCCTTCAGCCGGGCAAGCGAAGCCGTCAGCTGCGGGCTTATGACTTTGACCCGGGCGCCCGCCCGGAGGAGGCTTTTGACCTTCCGCTCCGCCACCCGGCCCCCGCCGATGACCACGCAGAGCCTTTCCTTGAGGTCCAGAAATACAGGATAATATCTCATGGCTGTGCGAGACGCCCGAAATTCCGGAGGATTTTTAGCCCGGCCGCCTGGCTCTTTTCCGGATGAAACTGGCAGGCAAAGAGATTGCCCTTTCCCACGCTGGATGCGAATTCTCCGCCGTAGTCGGTGGTGGTGGCGATGATCTCCGGATCCCGGGGTACCGGGAAATAGGAATGGACGAAGTAAAAATGGGTCCCCTCTTCGATTCCCTCCAGCGCCGGGTTCGTTTTCCTGATCCGGACCGAATTCCAGCCCATGTGGGGAACCTTGAGGGGTTCCCGACCTCGAGGGGCTCCCGGCAGGGAAAAGGGAAAGCGGATTACTTTTCCCTTGAAAACATCCAGTCCCCGGCACAAAGAAAATTCCTCGCTTTCAGAGAAGAGGAGCTGAAAGCCCAGGCAGATTCCCAAAAAGGGTTTTCCGTTCCGGATGAATTCCAGGATTGGATCGACGAGGCAAAGATGCTCCAAATTCTCCATGGCCTTCTTGAAAGCCCCCACTCCGGGCAGAACCATACCATCGGCTCTGCCGATCAGCGTAGGGTCCTGGGTCACCACCGCCGGGAATCCCACCCGCTCCAGCGCCTTGTGGACGCTCCGCAAATTTCCCATGCCGTAATCGATGATGACGATCACAGCTTCCCTTTCGTGGAAGGAATTCCTTTCATCTTTTCATCCCGGGAGACGGCCTGGCGCAGAGCCCGTCCCAGGGCTTTGAAAAGGGATTCCACCATGTGGTGGGCGTTGCTCCCGTAGACAACCTTCGCGTGAATCGTTACCGCCGCGTTGTTCACCATCGCCCGGAAGAACTCCCTTACCAGTTCCGTGTCAAAATCCCCAATCTTCCGGCGGCGGAGGGGAAGGTCAAAAACCAGGCAGGGCCTTCCGGAAAGATCCACGTGGACCGAGGCCAGGCTTTCGTCCATGGGGACAAAGGCCGACCCGTACCGGGCAATCCCCTCCTTTCCCCCCAGGGCCTGTTGGAGAGCCTGTCCCAGGCAGATCCCGATATCCTCCGCCGTGTGATGATCATCCACTTCCCGGTCTCCCCGGGCTTTCACCTTTAACCAGGTTGAGGTCCAGCCAAACCTCAGTCTCTTTTGTCTTCCGCTCGATCTTCGCCTTCCGTTCCATCTTTTTTCCTTTTTTGAAACTGTTTATCCGCAGATTTCGCAGATTACGCAGAGAGCAAAGAGATATAATCCACGCCTCTTTCAATCTTGATGAACTCGTAAAAAGTCGCAATTCCATAGAATTCGTCATTCCGGCGAAAGCCGGAATCCAGTTATCTCAAGATGTTCTGGACCCCGCTAATATAAAATCTGCGTTCATCGGTGTTTATCTGCGTCCCCTTAGACTTTTTATTCATTAATTATTCTATAAAGTTATCATTCCCCGGGGCACAAATCAAGAAAGAAAGGGGGAAGAGAGGCGGCGTTGCCCGAAATTGTACAGATAGGAAAGAGTTTTTACTGCTGCATCCAGGTTCGGATAGACCGGAAACTTTTTTCCGAAAAAGTCCTCTTGATCATCAGGTTGTAGTGCCGATCCTCCTCGTCTTCCAGGTAGGGATCCAGGGAAACACAGATCAGCACCGGCTTTCTCTCTTTGTCCCGGGCATGCTCGCATCCTTCCATCATCAAGTCGATTAAGGCCTTCATGTGGGCCTCGACCCCCGGCCCCATCGCCCGCCGCAGATACCGGAACTGATCGAATTGAAAAACCAGGGAGTGAATGTTGTGGTCCGAAGCCACGATCCGGATGATGTCGGCGATATTCCCCGGAGTGGATACCTTGTAGTATATGGGCCAGGCGTCGAGAGGATTCCCGATGCTGGTTCCCGCAAGGGGGACCCGCCTGCGAAGCGCCTCCAGGGTCTCCCGGGAAAACCGGGGAATTTCCATCCCCACCTTCAGGCACAGGTCCGTCTGGATCACGCTGAAGCCGCCGGAGTTGGTAATAATGGAAAGGGCCCGGCCCGCAGGAAGAGGGGAGCACTCCAATGAGCATGGCGTAGTCAATCCCGGCTTCCACGGCCGACAGGCTGGGGTAGCACTTCTTGCCCCGGACCTCCGTGTATTTCGGGTTCACCAGAAACAGGCGGTCTCTGATTTTCGTGCTCATCTGGGCGAGGGTGGCCAGATCCTGGGGGGACGCTCCGATAATGGCTACCGACCTGGGATTGAAGATTGAATCGAACAACCGGGCCTCGCTTTCCATCTGGGGTCCTCCATCCGCCCTGCAGGCGCGTCAATTCCATATCGAATGATCCAACAATAGAATAAAAATCCTCCCCATGCAAGTCCAGGACCGACGCAGACGGGAAACCGGGGGGCCTTCCCTTTCCTCCCGATTTTTTTCAATGAAACAACTTCATTGGCCGATAAGGTATTCAAGAGATTTACTTCCCCGGCAAAAAGAAAGGAAAAACGATGGTTGGCTGGTTAGCCTTCATCCTCGGATTATTCATCGTCGGAGTCGCCGCCGCCAAGCAACTGGGCCATATTTACTGCGCCCCGGTAGCGGTTGGATGGTATATCCTCCTGCTGCGGGCATCAAAAAAGAAAAGGCAGAATATTTAACGGACCGGCAAGGGACCGACTCGTCTCCCCCGCAGGAATCCCATTCCTTCCGTTCGGGGACAGGGTCCTTTCCTCCCATTCCTAGGACTGGCTACCTCCCTGTCTGTGCCTTCTCCTGCCTTCCCCTTCCCGTAAAAGAAAGGCAGCCCCCCATCCGGGGGCGGGAAAGAATTGAATTTTCTCCTCCCCCCCTGTTAAGATATGGGGAAATCCCTTTTTGCTTCCCGGGGGAAAAAAGGAAGGGGAAAAAGATCATGTTCGGGTACAACGGCCGCATTCTACGGGTGAATGTAAGCGAGGAAAAACTGACGGTTGAGGAACCGGGGGAAGACTATTACAAGCGTTACATCGGAGGCCGGGGGTTCATCGCCGCCACTCTTTTGCAGGAGCTGAAGGGGGGGGTCAATCCTTTGGGTCCGGAGAACAAGCTCATCTTCGCCCTCGGCCCCATCACCGGGATGCCCATCCCGGGATCGGGGAGAAACAGCGTGGGGGCCAAGTCCCCGTTAACCGGCGGTTTCGGTGAAGCGGAAGCCGGCGGCTTCTTCGGCGCCGAGTTGAAGAAGGCCGGCTACGATGCGATCATCGTGGAAGGAACCGCCAAGTCCCCCCTTTACCTGTGGATCAAGGACGGGAAGGCGGAGCTCCGGGACGCCCGTCATTTGTGGGGCCGGGAAATCAGGGAAACCCAGCAGGAGATCCGGAAGGAACTCCAGGACCCGCTGATCCGCACCGCCGCCATCGGCCCGGGGGGAGAGAATCTCGTGCGGTTCGCCTGCATCCTGAACGATATCACCCACGCGGCGGGGCGCACCGGCATGGGCGCGGTGATGGGCTCCAAGAAGTTGAAGGCCATCGCCGTCCGGGGAGGGACCCTCCCTCCCATGGCCGACGAAAAAGGAGTCCGCGACCTCACCCGGTGGATGGCCCAGAACTTCAAGAAAGAGACCGGTTTCTGGAAGGCGGGAACC
>JAPLIW010000101.1 GCA_026388915.1 Deltaproteobacteria bacterium | reverse complement strand
GCCTCGTACCCGGGGCCGATCTCGAAGGGAAGCTCTCCTTCCCCCCCGATGCAAGAAGCTTTCTCCACGTTGGTCACTTCATAGGAGGCTTTCCGCAGGATCACGGCTCCCCCCGGGTGCAGCTCTTCGAATTTGGGAATCGCTTCCTTGGACTCGGTCAAGAAGGATACCGCGTAGATCCCGGCTGCTTCTCCCAGCCACCCGCTGCGCTGGTCGTCGAAGAGGAGGTGCCACTCGTTCCACAAACCCTTTTCGAAGCGAAGCTGAATTCTCCCCACAAGCGTGAACGACTCCCCCCGGTACCTCCCCTCCGCCCGCAGCTGCAGAGGAGAGCCGTCGGCCTGGAGCTGGGCCATCTTGCCGATGTTCTCCAGGTCCAGGTCATGCCTGACCAGCGTGGAACCGCAATACTCGCAGACCGCCATGACCGAGGCCGCAGACTGAAAGACGACCGACGCTCCGCAGGAGGGGCAATGGACTTCTCTTTTCATTTCATGTCGGGACGCGGATAAACGCAGCACGGCTGCGCCGCAACTAAAATTTTCATATCGGACACAGATGAACACAGATAAACACAGTTTTTTTTCGCAAAAGATTGAAAGACAAAAGACTGAATGGGACACGGATGAACACGGATTCACACGGATAAAGATTTATGAAGAAATAATAAAAATTTATTAAGATTTAGATTTTGATCCCGCAGATCTCTGCGTGCTCTGCGCCTCTGCGAGAGATCATGGCTTTTGATAGACCCGCAGGTATTCCCGGATCCGGACCTCTTTCGCCCCCAGGGTTTCAGCCAAAATCGATTCCCATTCGATGGCCGGCCGTTCGGAGCAGCAGAAAACATTCAGGCAGGCCGACTGAAATTCCGGGAATGTATGGACGGCCAGGTGGGACTCCTGGAGAAGCCAGAACCCGGTCATTCCGCCCGTGTCTGGAAACCGGTGCCAGATCGAATCTCCGAGAGGCTTCAACTTCATCGCGGAGACGATGGCCCGAAACAGTCCGGTCAGGGTTTCCCGATTCCGCAGAGTTTCCTCAGGACACCCATAAATTTCCAGCAACCATTCAATCCCTGCCAAAAACAAGATCCTCGCTGTTCACCGGTTGGGAAAAAAGCTACCCGCTTATCTGAGTGTAGGGGCGGGTTTGAAACCCGCCCCTACGCAGGACGATGCGGCTACTGGCCCATGGCCAAAAAACACTGGCCGAATTCTAACAAACCAAACCTAAGCGGTCAAATCATTTAGGAACATTGAACCCAGGTACGGACCCGGAAACTCCCCCCCTGATGCCAGACCGATGGCTAACTGAAAGATGGACTTTCCATCAGCCATTTTCCAGCTAAGTCCTTGAATTCATAAAGGGCGGTTATTGGGCCACACTCTCCGGGCGCAGGGTATAGGGATAATCCATTTGCTTGGCAATCTTCGATCTGGCTTCAGCACCCGCCAGTCTTTCCACAACATACAGGCCTTCATCGATCCCGGAAGAAACACCCCCGGCAGTGATGATGTTTCCTTCGTCGACGATACGATTTTCCAAAACCGTTTGGCAGAATGGCGTTAACTCCTGAAGAGCGCTCGGATGGGTTGTGGCCCGTTTCCCCTTCAGAAAACCTGCTGCCCCGAGAAGGAGCGCGCCCGTGCAGACCGAGACCTTCAACTTACAGGGTTCAGCCGTTTGAATCCACTCGATAAAATTATTATCATGAATCAAGGTCCGGGTACCGTAGCCCCCGGGTACCACCAGCACATCATAAGATTGGAGCGGTTCCTGAATCGCAGTCGGGACCATGATCAGTCCACGATCGTCTTTCACAATGTCCGTATACGCGCAGATATCCCATTCCAAGTCCGGCATGAAGCCCATGGTCTTCAGCCGGGTGAGGGGGTCATAAATCCCGATAAAATCCAGAGTGGTCAATCCGTTGAAAACCACAAAAGCGATTTTCATGTCAGCTCCTCAGAATCAAGAGGATTGTATTTTTTTTCTCTTTGCTCTCTGCTCTATGCTCTCTGCGTCTTTTCATTCGCTGCTTAGCGGCGGGGGAATGGTCCCCACCAGTTCCCGGCAGATTTCATCCATGGCCCGCATCATGTTGATCGGCCGCATGGAAAAGCCCACCTGGAAAAGCCCGACAGCCAATGCGATGGGGTCATAGACGATGCGGACGGTATGATCCCTCCGGGCATCATAGACTCTCCAAAGAACTTCTCCGGTTTTCGTGTCCCTCATCTCCAGGGACAAACCCACGGTCAACTGAGAGTACAAAAAGGCGTAGTAGTAATCGAAGTGGGTCACTTGGCCAACGATGACCGCGTCGGCCCCCAGAAGCTCTCCCAAGCTCTGCAAGGGAAAGGTTTCCATCTTTTCCCAGGTATTCAGCCCTTCCCGCTGCAGAGTTCGGTCGATCCGGGAGATCTTGACATGGTCAAACTCCAGCTGGGCGAACTGGCCGAAGAAGGCCCGCCGCATTCTTTCTTCCACCGACTCCGGCTGGCGCGGGTCTTTCCGGCTGAGAAAATTGTACAGCCCTTCGCTTCCCTCGACCCTCCCCTCCCCAGTCTGGCTGCGAAAAGGAAGAACCGCGACCGTTTTGGGGGGATTCTCCAGGAGGGCTCTGGAAACGAAGATCTTCCCCTGGGGGTCCAATTCATAGACCCGGTCCACGATGTTCTTGGTCCGGACCGGCGTGCAACTCCAGAGGAACCCGGCTAGGGTCACAAGGGCGAGGGCTTGGAAAAATTTTCTCAGAGAGATAAAGATGATCACCTTATAAGAATATTAGAAACCAACCGGAAAGGTGTCAAGGAATATTGTCTGGGATGTTTCGCCTGGGAATAAGGTCGATGCCGGTAAATAAAGTACCGCCTTATCCTCCCACGAGGGGGGCGATGAGGGTGAGTTGGTCTTGATCTTTTAAAATCGATTCTTTGGTGCCGTGGGTGCCGTTGATGAGGACAAGGCCGACTTCCCAGTCCTGAATCTTCAATAGCTCAATAACTTGGGCAACA
>JAPLIW010000794.1 GCA_026388915.1 Deltaproteobacteria bacterium | reverse complement strand
GCCTGGAAGGCCATCGCCTTTTCCTTGGTCATGGGCTTCGTGGGCGGTTTCCTCCCCTCTCTCCGGGCCTCCCGGATGAACATCGTGGAGTCTTTGCGGGCGCAGTAAGGAAAGCGGGGCCAGCGTTATTTCGGATTGCGGATTTCGGATTGCGGATTTTTTTGGTTTTCTTTTTCAATCCGCATTCCGCAATCCACATTCGGCAATTTGGATGCCCGCCCGATTCAAAAAATGAGGCGTGCCTGATGGTTTTGGGCGCAACGCCCTTACTTCCTGGCCACAAGATAGCCTTTTGGCAGAAACAAAATCACAAAAGTAAAGATGGGCAGGCCGCGTCAGGTCTTGAATTATCACTTTTTTTGCGGTAAGAGTTGAAATAACGGCCAGGCCGCCTGCTTCGGATAGGAGGATAAGCTGTCCGAAATCGCCGAAAGTTTAAGCCTTCACGGCACGACGATCAGCAGGATTATCGGTGGCCGGATGAAAAAGCAATCATTTAAGAGCTGACCCCGGGAAGGGGGAAGGGAAAGGTACGAACCATGGAAGAAAGGAATGGAAAAGGGTCCGGGACGAACACCGCTCCCGGGCACGACCTTACCCGCATGACGCTGAAGGTTCTTTTGATCGGGATGCTCATCGCTGGCAACTTCTGGATCCTGCGGCCCTTCTTGCCCTCATTATTGTGGGCGGTCATGATCGTTGTGGCCACCTGGCCGCTCATGCTGGGGTTGCAGGCGAGGCTGTGGGGCAGACGCGGGCTCTCCGTGGGGGTGATGACGTTGGCCCTGCTGCTGGTTTTTATCGTCCCCTTTTCCCTGGCCGTGGGAACCATCGTGGAGAACGCGGACCAGATTGCCGATTGGGTTAAGTCTTTGAAGACGCTGGTCCTGTCGGCCCCGCCCGGCTGGGTGGGGAGCATTCCCCTGGCCGGCCCGAAACTCTCGGTCGCATGGCAGGAGATCGCCTCTGCCGGTCAGGAGGGCTTATTGGCCCGTCTGACGCCTTACGCCGGAAAGCTGGTGCAGTGGTTCGCAGCCCAGGCCGGCAGTGTGGGCATGATGGTGGTTCAATTTCTTCTCACTGTGGGGATCGCCGCGATCCTCTACTCGAAGGGAGAAACAGTAGCCGAGGGGTTGCTCCGCTTTGTTCGTCGGCTTGGCGGATCCCAGGGCGAGGAGGCTGTCATTCTTGCCGGGAAGGCGGTCCGGGGCGTGGCCCTCGGTGTCGTGGTCACCGCGCTGGTCCAGTCGACCCTCGGCGGCATCGGCCTGGCGGTGGCGGGAGTGCCGGCCCCGGCGCTTCTGAGCGCCATCATGTTCATGCTCTGCGTAGCCCAAATAGGAGCCGGAGTTGTCCTGATCCCCGCGGTGATCTGGCTGTACTGGAGCGGGCACAACGTATGGGGCACCGTTCTCCTCGTGGTGACGATCTTGGTTTTGAGCCTGGACAATTTCCTGCGTCCCATGCTCATCAAAAAGGGCGCCGACCTGCCGCTCTTCCTCATCTTTGGGGGGGTGATCGGCGGCCTCATCGCCTTCGGGATCATCGGAATCTTCATCGGTCCGGTGGTCCTCGCCGTCACCTACAAGCTGCTCGGGGCGTGGAGCGAAGGGGGAATGGACGGGGTCCGGCAGCCTGGTATTCGGGAAGGAAGAGGAATATGAGCTTCGGCCGCCAGTCTTTTTGGCGGGAAAAAGGGAATGGCGGGGAGAATCGAAAGCTTTTATAATAAATGATATTTGATGATCTCGTAAAAAGCCGAAATTCCATAAAATTCGTCATTCCGGCGAAAGCCGGAATCCAGGTATTTCAAAATGTTCTGGACCCCGGCTTTCGCCGGGGTGACGCTTCAAGAGACTTTTTACGAGACCATCATATTTCCCAGGGCCTCATTGAGGATACTTGCTCGGGCATGTAAAACCAGTTCGGAAAGGAGAAGGAAATGGATGGCAAGGAGAGAAAGATCGTTCAGTTTTTTGCGGTTGCGGCGGTTTTCGGGTTTCTTTTGGGGGGGTGCGCTTCCGATGGCACTCTTTCCACTCAAAAAATATAGGAGGGGGATAGGGCCATCATGGACGCCAAGGTCAGCAACGCCTCCCTGAATGCCCCCGCGGAGCTGAACTCGGCGGAGGGGAGACTGGTTCAGGCCAGGGAAGCCTTTGCCAAGAAGGAGTACGAGAAAGCCGCCCGCCTGGCGGAGCAGGCCTCGATCGACGCGGAATATGCGCGCGCCAAAGCCTCCACCGCGAAAATCAAGAAAACGGCGGAAGAGATGCGGAAAAACATCGATGACCTGCGCCAGGAAATTGAGCGCCTCTCCCACAAGTAACTCGAAAAGGAGGAAACAAACCATGAACCATATAATTTCCGGATGGATGAAAAGAAGTTTCGCACTGCTGATCCCGGTCCTTTTCCTGATCGCGGGATGCGCCAACTCCCAGCAGGAGATGGTGGCCAAGGACCAACTGGAGCGCGCCCGCTCCGCCTTTATGCAGGCCAAGTCGAACCGGAATGTGGAGGCTTTTGCCCCGCTTCCCTTTGCCGACGCCGGCAAAGCCATGCAGGCCGCGGAGCAGGCCAAGGGCGCGGTAGAGATGGAGCAATTGAGCTACATTGCCGAGAAGAAATCCCTCATCGCCATGACTACAGCGGAGGGGAAAATGGCGGAAAACGAGATCGAGAAGCTGAACCGGGATACGGCCAATATCATCGCCGAGAAGCGGACGCAGGAAGCCAGAGTGGCCCAGAAGGAAGCGGAAAATGCCAGGCTTCTGGCCATGACCGAAGCGGAGCGGGCGGCCAAGGCCAAAAAGGAAGCCGAGGAGGCTCGGTCGCTGGCCGCGGCGGAAACGGAGCGGGCGACCAGGGCCAAAGCGGAGGCGGAACAGGCAAGAATGGCGGCCCGGGCGGAAGCGGAGCGGGCGGCCAGGGCCAAATCCGCGGCGGATCAGCTCATGAGAGAACTCTCCGACCTCAAGGCCAAGCAGACCGAGCGCGGGATCGTATTGACCATCGGGGACGTTCTCTTCGCCACGGGGAAGGCCGATCTGTCTTCCGATGCCCTGCGCAGCGTGGATAAACTGGCGGATTTCCTGCAGAAGTATCCCAACCGCAATGTGCTGATCGAAGGCCATACCGACAGCGTCGGCAGCGACGAATTCAACCTGACCCTTTCCCAGAAGCGGGGCGATTCGGTGAAAGAAACCCTGACCTCCAGGGGGATTGGCGAAGGACGAATTGCCACCAAGGGGTATGGGAAGAAATTCCCCGTGGCCAGCAACGATACCGCGGCCGGCAAGCAGCAGAACCGGCGGGTGGAAGTGATCATCCTGAATGAAGGCGTGAAACCTGAGACCCAGTTCCGGCAGTAGAGGGCCTGAGGATCGTAATTTCCAGCCGGAGGATGGTTTTGCGGAAGGGAGGAAGGAATATGCATTGGACGATCTTGGCGTTGACCCTTTCATTTTTTCTGCTTTCGGCGCCGCTGTCCGCCCAGGTCAGCGCGGAATTCGAAAAGACCCGGGAGGTATTTCCATGATATCCTGGCCGAAGAGACCGGTCATTTATGAGATCAACACCTGGGTCTGGCTGCACGAGCTCAGCCTGAGGTACCAGCGGCCGATCGACCTGGGAAACGTTCCCTCGGAAATCTGGGACGGCCTGGCTTCTCTGAAGATCGATGCCGTCTGGTTCATGGGGGTCTGGGAGCGGAGCCCGGAGGGGATCCGGATCTCCATGCAGAACCAGGCGCTGGTGGCCGAATTCCGGCGGGCGCTCCCCGACTTTTCGGAGAAAGACAATGTGGGTTCCCCTTACTGTGTCCGCCAGTACAGGGTGGATGATCACCTGGGGGGCCCCCACGGGCTGGCGACGGCCCGGCAAAAGCTGGCCGGGAGAGGGGTCCGGCTTATTCTGGACTTTGTTCCCAATCACGTGGCCACGGACCACCGTTGGGCTTTCGAGCACCCCGAGTATTTCATCCAGGGAGAGGCAGAGGATCTGCAAAGAGACCCCGTCTCTTTTGCGGAGGTAGGAGGAAGAATCTTTGCCTGCGGGAAAGATCCCTATTTCCCCGCCTGGCAGGATGTGCTGCAGGTGAACGCCTTTCATCCCGGCCTGAGACGGGCCGCCATCGAGACCCTCCTGGGAATCGCCTCGCAATGCGATGGGGTCCGCTGCGACATGGCCATGCTCCTGATGAACAAGGTCTTCGCGTGTACCTGGGGCCAGCGGGCCGGAAAACAACCGGTAGTCGATTACTGGCCGGGGGTGATTCAGGAGGTGCGCCAGGCATCCCCCCACTTCCTTTTCATGGCCGAGGCCTACTGGGATCTGGAATGGGAGCTCCAGCAGCAGGGCTTTGACTACTGTTACGATAAGAAGCTCTATGACCGGCTGGAGCACGAAAACGGGGAAAATGTGCGCCTCCACCTCTGCGCCGACCTGTCCTACCAGAACCGACTGGTCCGCTTCATCGAGAACCATGATGAGCCGCGCGCCGCATCCACCTTCTCTCCCCTGAGGGCCCGGACAGCGGCGGTGACCTTCGCCACCCTGCCGGGAGCCAAGCTCTTCCACGAAGGGCAGCAGGAAGGAAGAAAGGTCAGGCTTCCCGTATTCCTGGCCAGGAGACCGTCAGAACCCGTGGATTCGGAGCTTCAATCTTTCTACCGAAATCTTCTGGGCATGATCCATCAACCCCTCTTCCAGGAGGGAGAATGGCGTCTTTGCGAGCGGAGCGGCTGGCCGGATAATCGGAGCTGCGGGAACCTGGTGGCCTGGTGCTGGCGAAGGGACGGAGAAAGGTGCCTCATTATCGTGAACCTTTCCGACGGAAGCTCTCAGGCGCGGGTTCAGCTTCCCTGGAGCGAGGTTGCCGGGCGCAAATGGCGGCTCTTCGACGAATTGACCCGGGAATCCTATGAACGGGACGGGGGGGGGATGCGGAGCCCGGGCTTGTTCGTTGACCTTCCTCCCTGGGGAGTTCATTTTTTCAGGTTCTAGGCTTCGCCGGTGCATGGCGGAATGCCGATGGCGGGGAAAAACGATCATCCCTTGGCCCTTGGTATCTGGTTGGGCTCTTCGATCTTCCCTCCGAACAAACGGGTTCATTGAGTTTTGGAGCGCTTATCCCTTTTGGGGGTTGAAAGGAGGTCAACCATGAGATGGAAACGAATCGCCGGCCTGGTCGGCTTACTGATCGTCGCCTTGGTCGTAATCCTCTACGTGATCGTGACCACCTACGACTTCAATAAACTAAAGCCCAGGATCGTACAGGCAGTCCGGGATGCCACGGGCCGAGAACTCACCCTGGGGGGAGACTTCAAGGTGCGGTTCGGACTCTCTCCCTCCGCCTCGGTGGAAAGGGTAACCTTCCAGAATGCGCCCTGGGGATCGCGGCCGGAGATGGTCCGGGTGAAGAGCCTGGAGATCCAGGTTTCCCTGCTGCCCCTGATCCGGGGGGAGATTGAATTCAAACGGCTTATCCTCATCGAGCCGGACATATGGATTGAAACCGATCCTTCGGGAAAATCGAACCTGGAGTTTAAGCCTCCGGAGAAGCCCAAGGCCGAGGAGAAAAAGGCGGAAGACAGAACCGCCCTTCCCCCCCTGATTTTTGAAGAGGTCCGGATTGAGAAGGGAGTCTTGACCTATCGCGACGGGAAAAAAGGGAAGACCCAAACCCTGAACCTTGACAACCTGGCCGCAGCCATTCCGGGAGGAGAAAAACCTGCCGATTTGCATTTGCAGGGTTCCTTTAACGGTCGGAAATTCGAAGTGAAAGGGACGACGGGACCCATCCGCGCGCTCTTCTCGCCGCAGAAGCCATGGCCCTTGAACCTGACCGCCAAATTGGCCGAGGCGACCCTCGGGGCCGAGGGCAGCATCCGGGAGCCGCTGAAGGGCAAGGGGTTGGACCTGGCGGTCCGGGCCGAGGGCCCATCGATTCGGGGGACGGCTGAATTCGCCGGATGGAGCGACGTTCCCGAACTGGGGGCTTATAAGGTTTCGGCCCGGATAAAGGACCCGCCGGGGAAAATCGCCATCTCGGACCTTAAAGCCCAGATCGGCGAAAGCGACGTCTCCGGTTCGGTGGAAGTGAATCTTTCCGGCCAGCGCCCTGGGATCGGGGCCAACCTCTCCTCTTCCAAACTGGACCTGCGGCCCCTTTTCCCGCCAAAGGACAAGAAGGCATTGCCGACAACCCCATCGGCCAGACCGGCGGCCACCGGGAAGGATAAGGTTTTCCCCTCCGGACCTTTGCCCTTGGACGGGCTGAAGGCTCTGGATGGAGGGGTGAACATTCAGGCGGGACAGATCCTCGGTCTTCCGCTGACGATTCAGAAGCTTAACGCGCGGGTCCTCCTGCAAGACGGAAATCTTCTGGCTAGGCCTTTTCAAATGGTCCTGAACGAAGGATCTCTGAGCGGGGTTTTTAACCTGCGCACCCAGGGGAAAGACCCCTCCTTCAACTGTGATTTCAAGCTGGATCAGCTCGATGTGGGCTCTCTGCTGAAAGACCTGGGAACCCAGCAGGTCCTGGAGGGAAAGGTCAGCGCCGAAGTGGACCTGAACGGGAGGGGCAGGTCCATCGCCGAATGGATGGGGAACCTCAACGGAAGGACCTTCGTGAACATGGGGAAGGGTCGGCTCAACAACAAATACCTGAACCTGATCGGGGCGGATATGGCCGAAAGCATCTTGCGGCTGATCAACCCTTTCAAGAAAGGGGAGGATTTCACCCCGGTCAATTGCCTAGTGAACGGGTTCGACATCCAGAATGGCTTGGCCGTCTGCAGGGCTTTGGTCCTCGATACCCAGGTGATGAGTGTCATCGGAGAGGGGAATGTCAATCTGAAGGAGGAAAGGCTCAACCTGTCCATCCATCCAACTCCCAAGGAAGGGTTGGGGGCGGGAGGATTGGGAAAGATCAGCCTGAGCCTGGGCGAATTGACCAAGTCCTTCAAACTGGGGGGAACCCTGGCCAAGCCTTCCCTGGGCATCGATACCGCGCAAGCCCTGGTCACCGCCGGCAAAGCCGTTGGGGGCATAGCCCTGTTCGGCCCTGCTGGAATCCTGGCGGCCTTGGCCAGCCCCACCCCGGGAGATCCCAACCCCTGCCTGACCGCCTACGAGAAGGCTAAAATGGGGAAAACCGAGCCAAAAGAGAAGGCGGAGAAATAACCAGGGGAAGTCAAGAAGAGCCTTGAAGACGTAGGAAAGGACGTTGGCCAGGAACTCAAAAAACTGTTCGGGAAATAGGCCCTTTCTTCCAAGAATAGCCCGGGCGCTTTGCGCTTATTTTGACTGACTTTCTCCTTTTCAACCCGGGAGGGGCTTATGAGACGTTCCAAACCCCGTTTCTACACCAGAGACGGGTTTTTTTTATTTCAGAAACAAATTTGATGAACTCGTAAAAAGTCGCAATTTCATAGAATTCGTCATTCCGGCGAACCCCGGATCGAGTCCGGGGCGGGCGCCGGAATCCAGCTATTTCAAGATGTTCTGGACCCCGGCTTTCTCCGGGGTGACGCTCCAAGAGACTTTTTACGAGACCATCAAATTTACCTTGTACGGAATTGGGGTCCGGTCAGTCTTGAGGATTGAAAAGGAGGAGAATTCGGACGCGAAACTTACAAAGGTGAGGAAACGACTCAATCTTTAAGTCTGATTCCCGACACTTGGGGAAAATTTGATTCGCAATACGAAATTCACAAGAATTAATTATTTATGCCAATTTACCCCATTTACATATGACCTTGACAAGGTGGGCATTGGACGGCATAGTATGATAAATGATGAATTTTATCATTCCTCTGGAGGTGGTAGTATGACCCAACTGCTAATCGAGGTGCCTGACCCAGTTGCGGAAAAACTCCGCCGCCGTGCCGGAGCGCAGGGGCTTACGGTCTCCCAGTATCTGGCAAACCTTCTCTGCCGAGAGCTAAGCGAAGAGTGGCCTCCCGGGTTTTTCGAGGAGGTGGTGGGGGGTTGGCTGGGGGAACCGCTCGAGCGTCCTCCACAATGGGCCTACGAACACCGTGAGCGCATCTAATGTACCTATTAGATACGAATGCTTGCATCCGCATCCTCAATGATACTTCGCCATGGCTGGTGCAGCGCCTAGCCAGCCACACTCCCTCCGAGATCCGACTTTGCTCGATTGTTAAGGCCGAATTACTCTACGGGGCAAGGCATAGTCAGCGTGTTCCAGAGAACCTCAAGCTCTTGACCCGATTTTTTGCTCCTTTTGTAAGTCTCTCCTTCAATGATCGCTGTGCCGAGCATTACGGCCAAATTCGGGCCGAGATGGTGCAGGCTGGGACGATTATTGGTCCGAATGATCTTTTGATTGCTGCTATCGCGCGGGCTTACGACCTGACATTGGTTACCCATAACGTGGAAGAGTTTGGCCGAGTCCATGGCCTTCGGCTTGAAGATTGGGAAAAGTGAGATAGAGGAGGCCCTTCTCGTTATCCCGGGTCGGACCAGGGAAACTAATCGATATTGCAATAGAACAGGCCCAAAAGGTGGGCTTTTTTGGCTTGGCCCCGCATTTTTGAACCGAAAACGATCATTCTAAAGGGATAACCCTTCCCAAGGGCTTTCCGGAATTACTTTACGTTTATCGATCACCTGTTTGGAAACATAACTATTCGGAGATCATCAGGTTGGATGGGCTCAGCCGAAAAAGAGGGAGCGAATTTTTCTCTTGATATTTTATGAATGTATTGCTAATAATCATCCCAAATGAAATAGATATCGTCAACCAATTTTAGGCTTTCCCCATAGAGGCTTTCTCCTTTGTATTTTTTTGCTTAATCGCTATGCGCCATGCTCCATGCGCTCTGCGGTTGTGAGGAGGGGCTTTATGCGACGTTTCAAACCCCGTTTCTAAACCAGAGGCGGGGTTTTTGTTTAAGGAAGACCTAAGTCTGGTATATCCTCCCAGGCGCAAAATAAAAAAACCTCCATGCGGGCAAGGCGATTTAATTCCAATGACTAGAAGGAAGAATGAGTGGGGTTAGCGAAATTCCCAATTTTGACCGATGTTATATCTGTTAGTAAGACCATTGGGCCTAAACAAATATCGGAATTAACGGAACTACGTCCCACTCTCCTTTAGGTTATCAACCAAAGGTGTAAATCCTTAGTTATAAATCCCCTGAAACTTCTTCCTATTTGACATCCACGCAATTCTGCCCCTATATTTGACTCCCAAGTCCACAAGTCTTCTTCTACCCGCTCTTTCATGGATGGGAGGGTTCAATGAGTTCCTTCTCGGCCAGAAAGGTACGAAAACAGTTTCCCCGCTTGTGGAAAGCAGTGCCCCTTCTCCTCCTGTTGGGCTGCGCAACCATAGAGCCCGCCAAAACCCCCCTCGAATTGGCTTCCCAACCGGCACCCAAACTAACCCTGGCCCCCGGCG
>JAPLIW010000277.1 GCA_026388915.1 Deltaproteobacteria bacterium | reverse complement strand
CGCGGCCACGACCAGGTATCCATCCCGGGTGGGATAAGCCTGGAAGGGAGTCAGCACGGGGTGGCGGGTTCCGATTCGCTCGGGGACTTCCCCCGTGGCAAAGTACCGGGCAAAGGCGTTTTCCAGGAAGGCCATCTGGCAGTCCAGCATGGAGACATCCACCATCTGTCCTTCCCCGCTCCTCTCCCGCTCGTGAAGGGCGGACAGGATTCCCAGGGCGGTAAAAACTCCGCCGCCGATGTCCCCGATGGAGAATCCCACCCGCGCCGGCCTTCCACCGGCCTCCCCGGTAATCGACAGGGTCCCTCCCATTCCCTGGACAATCACGTCGTAAGCCGGTCGGCTCGCATAGGGGCTTGTCTGACCGAATCCCGAGCAGGCGGCGTAAATGATCCGCGGGTTTACTTCCCGAAGGGCCTTGTATCCCAGTCCCAGGCGATCCATCACCCCCGGCCGGAAATTTTCCACCAGGATATCGGAGTTTTTAACCAGGCCCCGGATGATTTCCTTTCCCCGGGGATGCTGAAGGTTCACCGTGACGCTTTTCTTGCCCCGATTGACGCTCAGAAAATAGGAGCTGACCTCCTTGATGAAAGGAAAATTCTTTCGCGAGGGATCTCCCCCATCCGGATTTTCTACTTTGATGACCTCCGCCCCCAGGTCCCCCAGGATCATGGAGCAGAAAGGGCCGGCCAGGGCCCAAGTCATATCCAGCACGCGAACGCCCTGCAAAGGACCAGGCATAAAACCCCCATTCAAATTCGGAATGCGGAATTTAAAAATCCCAAAAACTAAATAAATTCCCATTTCCCAATGACCCAAAAAATAAGGCGTCCATTCACCAAACTGTTTGAGGTTTTGGATGTTGGTGCTTGCCTTTCATTCCGCATTCCGCATTCCGAATTCCGCATTTGTTACATGATCATCCCGCCGTCGCAGTGGATGAGCTGGCCGGTGATGAAGGAGCTCTCATTGGAGGCCAGGAAGAGCGCCAGATTGGCGATATCCTGGGGATTCCCCTTCCGATTCAGGGGGACGATAAAAGCCAGGCTCTTCTCCATGCGCTCCACCATTGCCGGGGGCATGGCTTTAATCATATCGGTCCAGATCATTCCCGGAGCGATGACGTTGACATTGATCCCTTTAGGGGCCAGCTCTTTGGCGGCCGTCTTGGTCATCCCGATCACCCCGGCCTTGGTCGCCGAGTAATTCAACTGGCCGGGATTCCCCCTCCAGCTGGTGGAGGATATGTTGATGATCTTCCCATATCCTTTCTCCCGCATCACCCGGGCGGCGCACTGGATACCGAGGAAGACTCCTTTCAGGTTTACATCAATGACCTGGTCCCACTGTTCATCGGTCATCTTGTGGAGCATGGCATCCCGGGTAATTCCGGCGTTGTTTACCAGAATATCCACGGTCCCGAATTCCTTCACCGCGGTATCCACCATCTTCTGGGCCACTTCCCGGGAGGTGACGCTTCCGACCACCGCCACAGCCTTCCCCCCTTTGCCTTTGATCGTCTCCACCGTGCGCTTGGCATCTGCTTAGTTCACGTCATTCACGATCACCTTGGCCACTTCCTCGGCAAAGCGAAGGGCGATCCCTTCTCCGATTCCCCTTCCGGATCCAGTCACGATA
>JAPLIW010000661.1 GCA_026388915.1 Deltaproteobacteria bacterium | reverse complement strand
TCACCGTCAGGGTCGTGCTCCCTGAGATACTCCCGGAGGTGGCAGTGATGGTTGTGGTACCTATTGAAACGGCTATGGCCTGGCCGTTGCTGTCAATCGTAGCCACCGATGTATCTGACGAGCTCCAGGTGACCTGCGTGGCTATGTCATTGCTTGTCCCGTTAGAATATGTCCCAGTGGCTGTAAACTGTTGAATGGCTCCCACGCTTATGCTCGGATTGACTGGTGTTACAGCTAGGGAAGATAGGTTTGCGGTGGTCACTGTCAGGGTCGTGCTCCCCAAAGAGCCTGTGTTGGAATAACTACTGGGTGTGGCGGAGGTGGCAGTGATGGTTGCAGTACCCAATGAAAAGGCTGTGGCCAGGCCGGTGCTGTCAACCGTCGCCACCGATGGATTTGACGAGCTCCAGGTGACCTGCGTGGTTATATCATGGCTTGTCCCGTCATTATAATAGCCGGTGGCTGTAAATTGCTCCCTGACTCCTAGAGGTATGCTCGGATTGGCTGGAGTTACAACTATCCCGTTGAGTCCCAAAGATCCGGCGCATGTAGTTAGAGATACTGCTAAAGATCCCAGAAAAAATATCGCCAAAACAAATCTGATATTTTTCATGAGGATACCTCCGGGAAAAGAAACAGCCAAGAAGCAAAGCTAAAAACCCGCTAATAACCGATCAAAATTTACACCCTTTGGCAAAACCTGTCAATCATTGCTTTAATCATTGCTTTAATTGCTTTCATTCCACTATTGCTAGAACACCCCCTTTGCCCTGCAATCTTTGGTGGGAGCAGGCAACGGGAATAAGGCATCGACTTGAGAAGGTTTCTTTCTATACCTTAGTGGAAAAAGTTTGGGAAAAAAGGAAATTTCCTTTCCATTTTTTTTAACGGATTAGGAAAGAAATTTATAAAAGGATATAAAATTCATTTGTTATGGAATTATACCAAATTGGTTTATTTATTGCTCTTCAATCCATATTTTGGCCAACGGAAAGGGCGGAATCCTTTTGGTTTGCAGCATGGGTGGCTGGTTTATTCGCCTAGAGCAAACAGTTATGAGAAACGCCAAAATTCCAGAAATTACCCGATATACAATAAGTGCAATGGCCCCTGTCTTTTTTGGGTTTATGCCATCCCACGCAAGTGCTGTAGAAGATAGAATAACATTTGGCTCTGCCCTGAAGTTTTCCGCTGGCATCGCATCAGCTTTCTTGATCCACGAAGGCTCGCATGCGTTTGTCGCCTGGCTGACGAATACGGATATGCACTGGGAAATAGGTACCTTAAATCAGCCATTCTCATTTCTGTCCTTCCTGCCATCAGAAGCGGGTGGTGGAATTCGGGGAATGGCTCTGTTCTCACATGCTCAGGAAAGTTCCCCACCGACACGTCGTCTTCAGCATCCCGAAAATCCTGCGCCGGTATTTTTTCTATGACCGGGATCTTCTTTCCGATCTGAGTCGCTGCGCCTGGGAATCCCTGAAGCTTTTTCTTCAGGAGACGGTACCGGAGAAAAATCCCATCCCCGGCGCCGTCATCGCCATCCAGACCTCCGGTGATTCACCCAACATTTCTAATCGTAATCATTGATTCTCATCTCAACGTTGGATTACGGACTTGTAGGTGTACTACTCGGGGAACGGGTCTTCCGGAAGTCTTTTTTTTAGAACCTTATTTCAGAAAGCAGTATTTCAAATTGGAATCAGCCAGACGCTTTAAATATCAAGGGGATTTTTCTCCGATTTTTCTCCGATTTTTCTCCTTGACTATCCCTTCCTTTAGGAATACTTTTAGGGCATCGAATTTCCCATCTGTTTATGATTAACCCTGCAATATAACCCCTAACCTTCCGGCGAGCAGTAGGCGATGGATTTTCTGGAAGGTGCCGACATGACCCCTCCAAGGGTGATTCCTATTCTCCGGTGAAGGGTTTTCATTCTGTGGACCCAAAAAATAAAGGGCTAATTTTCAAACGTGTCCCATCCACCCTGCTTTGAAGAGGAGATTTCCAATGGGGAGGAAATTGGGGTCTAGCTTGCCGCTGACGGCCGCGTTGCTGGCCATAACGTTGCTTTGCGGGTGTGCGGTCTTGACCCCCTCGCAGGTGAAAGAGGTCGAGCGATTCGCGCAGGCGACTCAGGGGTACGGTGCCCTGCCGGGAGCGGTCATATCCATGTATGGTGAGGTTGCTGAGGAAAACAGGCTCCTGGCGGTGACTGGGTACACTTTCCGGCCCGGTGATAAAACTGCCGACCAGGCCTTACAGGATATGAAGTCAGCCCGCCAGAGGCGCCAGGAGTTTGCCGCGGCGGCGAAACGGGCGGATGAGGCCCTCGAAATCCTCAATATCTACGCTGCTGCCTTAACCATACTCACCTCCGATGACTTCACCACCTCCTTAGACGAGAGCGCGACCGCAGTGGGGAAGTCTCTCGACAGAGCCATCGGGGCGTATAACGATTCCTACCAAAAGGACTTTTCCCTTATTGGGTCTGCCGCGGCCCAAATCGTTCACGGCGCCGGCGGCATTTACCTTCGCTATAAGCAAACGGTGCTCTTAAAGGAGTATGTCGGGCTTGCGGATCCCCTCATCGAGGCTCTAACCAGGGATGTTGAGGACATAATCCGGGACAAGGTCTCGCCCCATCTTAAAGACCTTACGGCCCGGGTGGAGCGGGAGTTCATAAACTCAGCCAATCACCAGGGAAGGCTGGACCTGAGTACCGTGGTGAGAATCAACCAGATTTTTTACCGGCTCGAAGGTGCAGAAAGTCTCGCCGATGCGGCGATCTCCTCGGCGAAAAGGTATCGCGACGCCCACCCGGCTCTAAAAGAGGCCTTAGGTAAGAAGCAGGATTTAAAAGGGGTGATTGAACAAATAACGGTACTCGCCGATGAAGTGAAGGCGGCCCGGAAACTTAAGAAGAAATTCGAGTAGGGATGCAGGCCAAAGGGGAAATCACAAGGATGGGGGGCCGGTTATGAATACCGAGATCAAGAACGCATTGATAATGGTACGGGAGGCGGAGAAGTTGGTCGACGAAGCCCGGCAGGACCCGGATCTGACCGAAAAACAACGCAATAACCTGCAATCCATTTACGCCCTGTTGCTGGACATCGATGACCAGCTTGTTTTGCAGGATCTTCAGCAGGGCATAGATAAGCTGAAACAGGATTCGAATAGACTTGCGACCTTGGCCAACAAAATTCCGCAGGAGGTCGAACGGTGGAAAAAAGTCGCCGAGGCCGTCCATATAGCGGCCAAAGGGGTAGGGACGCTTGCCGACATACTGGCCAAGGCCCTAAGCGCAGGCCTGCTCGGGACCCGGGCGGAAATCAGGACAGGGCGATCAAGAAAGGGCACCCAACGAAAACGTTGTTAAGGAAAGAAGGCCAGCTCAAGATTTCGGGACTTGCCGGGGGCAAACCAATGTTCTGGATTTCCCTGTTTCTCCTTGCCTTTCTTCCCTCCTGCGCCACCTTGGAGCACCTCCTCTATACCTATGATCCCCTCAACTTCCACCCTGTCAAGGAAGGGGTGCTATACCGCTCCGCTCAGCCGTCGGGCAGGGATCTCCGCCGGATGACTCAAGAATACCAACTGCGGAGCGTTATCAATCTTCGGGGCTCTCACCCTGGGGAGTCCTGGTACGATACCGAAAAAGCCGTATCCGACGAACTCGGGCTGAGACGGGTGGATATCGGCATGTCTGCGGTCCGCCTCCCCCACCGGGACGACCTGATCCGGCTTCTCGACGCTTTCAAGGAACTTCCCCGTCCCATTCTTGTCCATTGCAAGGCTGGCGCGGACCGAACCGGCGAAGCGGCCGCTATTTTCGCCATGGATCACCTCAAATGGTCTAGGCGCGAGGCGGCGGGGCAACTTCACCCGTTTTATGGGCATTTCCCGGATTTCACCCCGGCAAAGACCTACTTTATCCGAGAAGTTTACGGGGGTGAAGAGTGGGCGCGGAATACCTATGATCCCTGCCGGCAGGATTATCAGTACTACGATAAGGAGCAATACTGCGGGATTCCGTCGGAAGCTCGGCGCTATTCGTTGGAAATTGATGATGAACGATAGAGGGTAAAACAAAAGAACCGGTGCCATTTCTAAATATCCCGGACTGACTGTTTCATCAAATAAAAGAGCCGCTAAGAGTGGGGACCCCGGCCTGTTCGGTTACAGCCTGCGGGCCAGGTCGATGAGAGTGGCCACGAGGAAATGTTGCAGGAAAATAATGATCAAAATGGCGATAAAGGGAGAAAGGTCAAGGCCCGCCCCCCGCAGGGGGATATACCTCCGAATTCGCCAGAGCACCGGATCGGTGAGCCGGTTAAGAGCATAGGCTAAAGAATGAACAAAAGGACTTGGCCGGAATAGAATGACCCAGGAAACGATAACCCTGGCAATGATGATCCACATGTAGATATGCAGGACCAAATTGAGAAGGACGGCGAGAGCAACCAAAAGATTGGCAATCGCGAACATAGGCTCTCCGGATCGATTTTTGGTTTTGAGGTATTCGCCTCCAGGAAGAGGGAAAGCCAATTTTTATGCGCCGTCAGGATATTACGAATCCATCAGCCCTGTCTACACAAAAAGTTCAGCTCCTTTTCCGGGAGAGGTTTACGCATTTGTAATCCACCAGGACTTCAAAAGCAGTCCGCAGGGCGGGAATGTGGGGACTCTGGGGAGCGGGTTCTCCGTTGATGGTTTCGATGGCGATGCGTCTCACCGGTTGGAACGGCCGGTTGAGAAGATGTCGCAAAGGCCCCAGGTACCGGGGGAGATTGGGGTCCCCGGGCGAAACATGGAAAAGCAGTTCCTTACCGAAGCGCTTGGACACCATCATCAGTTTGATCCCATGGTAGACCAGGTGGGTGCTTGACAATCGTGGGGGCAATGTCCCTTTGAGAGACTCCAGCTGAATTCCGCAGAGGGAAGCCGGGTCAGCGGCATTGATCCAAAAGACTGGTTCCTCCGGCAGGGTTCGCTGCAGGCGGCGGAAGGCCTGGGGGGAAATGAATTGGGGGCCGGGAATCCCTTTGAAGAAGTAACCGGCCAGGACCTCTCCGGACAATTCCATGATCCGCAAAGACCGGAAGAGGCTCGGCCAGCTCAATGCAGGGAGTTCTCGCTGAAGGAGTTCCCTGAAAAGGATACCGTAACGGTCAAGTAGAAGCCGCACCCTTTCTTTTTTCCGCTCCTCGGTTTCCAGCAGATCATCGGAAAGCTCCGGGGGAGGCAGCATTTGCCAGTTCCCGGGGAAGGATCTTCCTTCTTTCCTCTGTCGAAGGCCGGTCCGGAGGCGGCTCCACCTTCCGGGTAATCTCCGGTCTCCGGAAACCGGCTCAGGCAGTTTGAATTTGTTCACCATCGCCCGGCGGAGAGCAATAAAGGTGTCATTCGTCAACTGCCCCTGCCAAACTCCCTTCCATAATTCTTCCGCCAACGCCGCCGGCGAATGGGGGGACCGGGTCAATAAGGCGGCAAAGGAATAACGCCCGCCCGGGTCCGGAAACAGGCGCGCCAGGGCGCTGCTCTCCCCAGCCCCTGTAGGAGATGCGGCCTCATCCTCCTTGGGTGGTTCCGTCGCATCCTCCCGCATCAGGTCCAAATCCGGCTCAAAGCAGAAGGCGATCCGATGGCCTTCGTTCCCCACCCATTTCAAGTCCCCTTCCTGCATCAGGGTATCCAGCCAGGAGGGATCGTAAGGCTGAAGCCTGGCGGGAAAGATCTCGGACTCCCAGAATCCGGCCTCGGCCGGATAACAGAGAAGCTGCTCGATCCGCTCGCGGAGTCCTTCGAGGCCGCCCTTCGGGCTGGTGATCCCCTGAAAATCGGCCAGGAATAAAGGGAGCCGCTCGATTTCCAGGGGTTCGAAAACCGGCTGTGCTTCGGCCCGGGCCAGACGGACCAGGATCTCGAAATTTTCGCTGTCGCAGATATCCTCAGCCCCACCCCCGCTGACCAGCTCTCCTTTGACTAGCTTCCGGGCATCCAGCAGGTCCTCCAACGCCGCCGAAAGCCGATCCCTGCTAATCCCCAGGGTTCTTTCAATGAAAACTGAATTTGTCGGCCCGTAAAATGAAAGCCACTGGCCGAGAAACCAGGTGAGGTCCTCCCCCTCCTGAGCCTCCCTTGGGAAACCCTCCCGGAAAAGGGGAAGTCCATCCCAGGATTCAGCCCCCACCTCTTTTTCCCGGCCATAGCCGTGCGTCAGAACGAGGGGAACGATTTCCCTCGCCCCAACAAGCGTCTCACCGGCCCCCGGCGGGTGAATCCGAATAAGCTTATCCTTCAACTCTCCCAGTAAAGAGTCCGGGTCCAGGCCATGGTCCCGCTGCATCCCCACCAGGAGCTGCTCCCATTCTCCACAGGGGATGAGCAGGCGTTCCTTGACCCAGTCGAGGAGTTCGCGACCCGTGGCCGGAGAATAGCCGGGGTTCAGCCTCTGCCGCTTGGCCTCGAATCTTTTCACCAAGTCAGGGGAGACGGTGGGGCGCAAACCCGGCTGGAGAATGATTTCCCGGAGGAAGCTTTCCCGCAGCCGGGATACCCGATCCGACAGGGGGCGGTCGTCCATGTACATGTACTTGCTCACCTGTCGCCACCAGTCGCTCCCGGCAAAGGGGCTGGGATGGGCCGTCTTCACGCCGGTCCAGGCGATGACCCCCGACGCCAGTTCGTTCAGCAGCTTCTTCAGATTCTCCAGGTCAAACTCATCCTGCAGGCAGGTGCGCCAGGTTTCCAGGAGGATCGGGAAATCCTCGTACCGGAGGACCGCATCCAGGAGCTTCTGCGATTGGAGGCGACTCATCCAGAGAGGCATTCGCTCTCCCCATCGGGTGCGCTCGATGAGCAAAGCCCGCCCCGCGCACTCCCGGAACCGGGCACCGAAAAAGCCCGACCCCTCCAGTCGTTTCCTCAGGAGATCGTCGATCCGATTCGCATCCAGGAGGGAGAGCAATTCCTCCCCTTGGGTCTCGTGCGGAAGAAGAATGGCCACGCTGTCGTTCCCCACGAAGAACTCCAGGCGATGGCCGAACCGCTCTTGCCAGGCTGCGTCCAGGGCCATGTCCAGGGGCCGGTTCACCCGACCTCCCCAGAGGGTATGGATCACCATCATGTTTCCCGGTGTCCCGCCCGGCCCTCTGCTGACCGACTCCACCACCAGATGATGTCGGTGAGGCAGGCGGCAGCCGGTCTCCTCCCTCTGCCTCTTCAAGAAATCGACCAGGCGGCCGGCTGCGTCTTCATCCATTCGGCGTCCCTGCTGCAGCGAAGCAAGGAAATCAGGATCTTCCAGCCGGCCATCGGCTTCCTCCAGGAACTTTCCGATCCGCTCCGAGAAATGGAAATCCCGGCCGCTCTCCTCCCCCTTCCAGAAAGGAGTGGCATTCCCCCTGGACTTTGCCGGCAATACCAGGACATCATTGTGGGTGATCTCCCGGATTTGCCAGCTCTGGGCCCCCAGGGAAAAGATATCCCCCACCGAGGCCTCCCAGACAAATTCCTCGTCCAGCTCGCCGATCCTGGCCCTGGTTTCCTGGTGGCGAAGTTGGAAGTACCCGCGGTCGGGAATGACCCCGCCGGAGGAATAGAGGGCCTGGAGCGCTCCTTTGCGCGACGTCACGGTGCCATCGATGCGGTCGACGGAGACTCTCGGTTTCAGCTCCCGGACCAGGGTGTGGGCGTAACGGCCGGAAAGCATGTTCAGCACGAGGTCGAACTGTCCCCGGCTTAAATGACGGTACGGATAGCTGGTCTTCAGAGCGGCAAAGAGAGAATCCGTCTTCCAGGCCTCGACGCCCGCCATGGATACGATCACCTGGGACAGGACGTCGAGGGGATAGAGGATGGGTTTCACCTCTTCGATCTCGTGATGAAGGATCGCCGGAACCAGGACCGCGGCTTCGAGAAAATCCCGGGGGTGGGTGGGGAAAAAGGTTCCCCGGCTGACTTCCCCCACCCGATGGCCGGCCCGGCCCACCCGCTGGACCGCGGAGGAGATGGAAAAGGGGGATTGAATCAAAACCACTTCGTCGATGCTCCCGATGTCGATTCCCAGCTCCAGGGAATGGGTCGCCACGATGGCCCTCAACTCCCCGGCCTTGAGCCTGCGCTCCACTTCGCTGCGGATCTCCAGGGAGAGAGAGCCGTGGTGGGAATAGGCCAGGG
The DNA here is from genome assembly GCA_026388915.1 of Deltaproteobacteria bacterium. Lineage (GTDB taxonomy): Bacteria > Desulfobacterota > SM23-61 > SM23-61 > SM23-61 > SM23-61. The sequence goes on along the minus strand of JAPLIW010000661.1, from coordinate 5,100 downwards.
GCTCTTTTTCCCCTTCGTTGATCTTCAGCGTCAGCGTTTCGCAGAGACGCCGGCTGTTGACGAAGATTAAAGTAGACCGGTTCTGAAGGATGATGTTTTTCACCCCGGCGACCATGGGCCCCCATACATCTCCCGGTTCCTCCTCCGAGATCACCGGGATATACCGAAGGTGAAGGTCATACTGTTTTTGGAGGGCGGAGCGCACCGTGGTGACGCGCCGCGGCTCATAGCGGGGGTTTTCCGGCGTTCCCTGAAGGCTGAACCCGCCCACGAATTCCGCCACCGTTTCCAGGGGCCGGAGCGTGGCCGAAAGGGCGATCCGCTGAAATTCTCCGGACAGCCGGACCAGCCGCTCCACCGCCGTGATCAGGTGAACCCCCCGCTTGTTCCCCACGACGGAATGGATCTCGTCGAGAATCACGGTGGATAGACGGGCGAGGATGGCCCTTGCCGAAGGGGAACTCAGGATTAGGTTCAGGCTCTCGGGGGTGGTGATCAGAATTTCCGGCGGATGGCGCAGCATCCGGCGCCTTTCGGCCTGGGGCGTGTCCCCGGTCCGGGTGAGAACCCGGATCCCCGGAAAAACCTCTCCGGCTTCCTCGAAGATCTTTTTGAGTTCTTCCAGGGGGCCCAGCAGGTTGCGCTGAATATCATAGTTGAGGGCTTTCAGGGGAGAAACGTAAAGGACGCTGGTGTGCCCAGTCGGCCATGCTCCGGTGATGAGCCGGTTGAGCGCGTACAGGAAGGCCGCGAGAGTCTTCCCGGTTCCCGTAGGGGCGGAGATGAGGACGTGCTCCCCCGCGGCGATTTTCGGCCAGGCTTCCCGCTGGACGTCCGTGGGTCGGCCGACGTTGTCTGTGAACCATCTGCCTATCAGAGGGTGAAAGTGGGCTAAGCTTTCCGGCCTTCGATCCATGGGATGCTCAAACTGTGTTCCGATTATAAGGTATTCTAGATTTGTGGCTCCAATCCGTCAAGGAAAGTTCATGGCCTCTGCGGCATTGGGCGAAACAATAGCGACCCTTCTGCCTCTGGAAGAAATCCTATGAGCTTCTTGATTTTTCCCCTTCTTTCGTGTTAAATGGCGGCAACGGATGGTAGGCAAAATTTCCCATTTCAGGAAGACGGAGGTGCAAGTTGAATCCGGTGAATGCCGATCAGGCTCTGCAGAAACTCAAGGAAGGGAATGAACGCTTCGCCGCCCGGAAGAGCATCCACCCCAATCAATCGGAAGCCCGCAGGGCGGAGGTCACCAAAGGACAGTGCCCGTTCGCGGTCATCCTGGGCTGCGCCGACTCCCGGGTCCCCCCGGAGATCATCTTTGACCAGGGGATCGGCGATCTGTTCATCCTGCGCGTCGCCGGCAATATCGCCGACGAGGGACTCCTGGCTAGTATGGAGTATGCGGTCGACCATTTTGGGGTCCCCTTGATTATGGTTTTAGGCCATCAAAAATGCGGCGCCGTCCAGGCCGCGGTGACGGGAGGAGAAGCCCACGGCCACCTGGGATGCCTGATGGAAGCCCTTCGGCCTGCCGTGGAAACCGGGCGCAGCCGTCCCGGCGACCTGGAGGAAAACACCATGCGGGCCAACGTGGAAAGGGTCGTCCGGGAATTGCGCAATTCGGAGCCCATCCTGGCGAAGGCGGTAAAAAAGGGGGCTTTAAAGATTCTGGGAGGACGGTACGACCTGGAAACGGGCCGGGTGGAAATCCTGGGGTAGAGGATTTCTCGGGGAGGGATTCCTTTCCCCCCGTCTTTGCGGGTAAAAGACGGAGGGAAAGGGAGGGGATTTCTTTTTTTACTTCCCGGACGGGGGCTTCACAATCAGGATGAGCCCCGCAGCCACCAGGCACATGATCCCGGAGATGGCGAAGGCGATCAGGAAATTTCCGGCGCTGAAGGTCTTCAGGACCACCGCCCCGGCTTTATCCACGCTTTCATAGGATATCTTCTGCAGGACCACCATCAGTTTGGGCGCCAGCCAGGGCCCGAATAATCCCCCGACCCCGTAGGCGGCAAACATCCACCCGTAATTGGCCCCCACGTTCTTGGTCCCGAAGTAATCCGCGGTCACCGCGGGGAAGAGGGCCAGAAACCCGCCGAAGCAGAAACCCACCGAGGCCACCCCGAAGAGGAAGAGAGGGTAGGAAGTGAACCAGTTCAGGAGAAGCATGATCACCCCGCTGTAGACGAACATGATCAGCAGGGTAGGTTTGCGACCGATGTTGTCGGAGACCTTGCCCCAGACGATTCGTCCCAGGGCGTTCAGGATGGCGACGATCATCACCGCCGTGGCCGCCTGGGAGATGCAGTCGTTAAAGGCTCCCTTGGAGACCGGGCTCATGCTCCGGACCAGATCCAGCAGGGAGCAGGACTGGTAAACATTCGTGACGTTCATGATCACCATTAAGCCCGCCGTACACCCGGCAAAATACGCCAGCCACAGGAAGTAGAATTGAGGGGTCTTGAGCATCTCCTGCCAGGTGTAATCCGCCTTCAGCCCCTTCGCGCCCGCGGCCGCGGCCGGGGGATTCCACCCCGCCGGCTTGTAGCCCGCCGGAGGGTTGACCATGAGCTGGGCTCCGATGAGGACGGCGATTAAAAAAATGATCCCCAGGTAAAGGAAGGTGTTCATCATCCCCACCGAGGCGATGAAACCCTTGGCGATGGGGGTGAAGAAGAGGGCGCCGGCGCCGAACCCGGCCACGGCCAGGCCGGTAATCAGGCCCCGCTTATCGGGAAACCACTTGACGCAGGTGGCGATGGGGCACACATAGGCCGCGCCGATCCCGATCCCGCCGATGATGCTGAATCCCAGAACGAAGACCATGAGGGAGGGGGCATAGGAGGCGATCACCAATCCGATCCCCAGCAGCACCCCGCCCAGGGAGGCGATGGGGCGGGGCCCCACTTTGTCCTGGATCCGGCCGAAGGCGATCACTCCGAGGGCGAAAAAGGCCAAAACCAGCTGCGCAGGAAGAGCCAGGTCGGTATCGCTCCAGCTCGGGAAATTGTCCTTCAGACCAGGTTTAAAAACGCTATAGATGTAAATGGCCCCCAAGCTGACCTGGATCAGAAGAGCGCCCAAAACGACCAGCCACCGGTTGAAAGTCTTTCCTTCCCCCATCGTTTTCTCCTTTTCATCCCATATTTTTTAAGCCTGGCATTTTTTATCCTTTTTGAGGGCAAATGTCCATTCCTTTTTTGGCCCCCCCCGGAAAGAATGGGCTCCGGAAAAGGGGGAGTGAAATCCTCCTCGGAGGGTTCCCCTATCCAGGGCAGAAGGGGGGCTGAGGCGGTCGGGAAAGGAAGAGCCATCTCCCCTAATGGACGGCCTCGCCTTGGGGGGCAGGATTTTGGATAAAGCATGCCTTTCAGGGGAAACCCGCTTGAAGGGGAACCGCATAAGGACCTTCACGGATGAAGGTCACCCGGGGAGTGATGCTTTTTTCTTGGTGGGCCTGATAGAAATACAGGACCGCGTTCTGCACCATCTCTTCCACCTTCTTTACCCGGCCCTTTTCCTTCCCCGCGGGAGAGAGGAAATCAGTGCCGCTCACCCCTGGAAGCGTAGAGAAGAGCCCCTCCGGTATGTCGGCGGCGCAGTAAATGAGCCCTTCTTCTCCCACCTTTCGCAGGACTTTTCCCCAGACCTCGGGCTCCCATTGGTCCTTGGTAAATTTCCAGGAGGGGGACTTGAGAATCTCCACGTATCGGTCAGGACCCTGGAGTTTCAGAAGGTGGGTTAAGGTCTTGTATTCGGGCCCGCCGATGGGTTCCGGATCGCGGTTGTCGGCGGCGATGATGATGATCCCCTTCTCCTTCACCGCGGGGATGGCTCCCACCGCGGCCTTGGCGGTCTGGTAATGGTTTCTTCCCACATACCCGCCGTGGGTCAGGACGATGTCAAACTCCTCTTCCAGGGGAATGGCCACGTAGGTCTTGATCTTCTCCACCGCCCTTTCCAGGACCTTCTCCAGATCTCCGGCGAAGACCCCGGTTATGCGCATGTCCTTGTCCAGGGTCACGGTGATGGTGAAATCGACACCCACCGATTTGGCCACGGCCAGGGCTTCTTCGTGGCAGGGGTTTCCTTCAAAGACCAGGTTGGCGGCGCAGGGCGATTCGAGGAATTCCGGGCTGTGGAACTTCTGGATGGTGCGGAGGTCCACCAGCCCCGGGCAAACGGCCTTGCGGCCCCCCGAGGCTCCGGCCATGAAATGGCTCTCGGTCAGGCCGGTGGCGATCTTCAAATCAGCCTCGTGAAACCATCGATTCAAATAGACGTGGGTCCCCGTGGGGGTCTTGCCCACCGAGACCAGGATGGATTCATTCTCGCAATCATGGTCCACGACCGAATAGGAAGAGACGACCTCCTTGCCGAGCATCTCTACCTTTTCTTGGAGTGTGCTGGCTCGGTGGGTCCCCGTTCCCACGATGATGAGGATCTTTTCCCGCTGGATCCCCAGGGAGTGCAGTTTCTTCAACACGGGAGGAAGAATTCCGCTCCTTCCCTGGTAGGGGACCGGCCGGGTGATGTCGGATATGGTGATGGCCACCTTCAACTGGCCCGCATCTTTCCCCTTTCCCCGGATGATCTCTTCCAGAGTGGGGCCCCCGCAGGGTTGGTCTAAGGCTTTTTGAATCTCCTTCGCCGGATTCTTCAACAGCTCGGCCTTTCTCATGGTCAGTTCAACGCAGTCCGGAGGAACCGAAATGACCAGAGGCCCGCCGGTGAATTCCACCTTCACCTTTTTCCAGCCCTTGGTTTTTACTTTCTTCAAGGTTTCTAACAAATCCGCTCTCATGTCGAAAAGCTCTCCTTCGAAGGCGAATCGCGGAGTACCAAAGCCCGGCCTGCAAAGGGCGCGCGCCACGCGCCCCTACATTCCGCATCCCAGATTCCGAATTCCGCATTTGAACTAGCCTACGGTCGGAATCAAATCCAGGTTTCCGCTGAAAGCCGCGTCCAGGGTGGGTTTCATCAGCTTGTCCACGTCTCCCCGCTCCGCTTCCATGGGGGTGGGCATGTTCTGCAGCTTCATCTTCAGCTGCGGGTCTTTGGCCGCGGTGATCATCCGTTTGATATGGGCCTTGG
>JAPLIW010000919.1 GCA_026388915.1 Deltaproteobacteria bacterium | reverse complement strand
TTGGGAATAAAAAGAACGAGGATGATAAGAAAGAGCCCCAGGAAAATCATCCAGTGTTCGGTAATTGTGCTGATGTAATCCTGGGCGAAGATAAAGACTCCCGCCCCGATGAAGGGGCCCCAGAGCGTTCCCAGGCCGCCCAGCAGGGTCATCATCAAAACGGCACCTCCGGCACTCGCATCCATCATGCTCGGGGATACAGAGCCCTTGAGCAGCGTAAATAGCGCCCCGGACACTCCCGCCAGGCAACAGGCCAGCATCCAGCCGAAGAGTTTATACCGGTGCACATGGACGCCGATAAAAGAAGCCCGTTCCTCATTCTCCCGGATGGATTCGAGGACCGCGCCCAGGGGCGAACGGATCATCCGCCAGCCCAGGAGGAAGCAGATCAGGACGATGACGAGGGTGAAGTAATAGATGGTCCGAGGATCGGAGGTGGTCCCCAGGACCCAGCTCCCCAGGGTGATCTTCGGGGCAGGAATCCCGATGAGCCCGTCATCTCCGCCCGTTATATTTCTGGCTTTCCACACGACCGTGTATAACATCATGCCGAAGGCGATCGTCAACAGAGCAAACGCAAACCCGCCGGCGCGCACCTGGACCCATCCGATGGGCAGGGCGATGGCGGCCGTGATCAGGATGCCCAGGAGCAGGGGAACCCAAACCGACGACGTGGGGTCCACAAACTTTATGAAGAGGCCTACCGTATAGGCGCCGATACCCATGTACACGGCGTGCATGAAAGAGAGGAGACCCGTATATCCCAGGAGAACATCGAGGCTCATGGCCAACAGACCATAGATCAGGATTTCCGTCGCCAGCCGCAGATAGAAACGGTTGTCCAGGATAAACGGAAGAGTCCCCAGAAAGGCGAGCAGCAGGATCACCCCAGCAATCTTCAGGGATCGCGGCGCAGATCTCGGATTATTCAAACTTCCCTTCCCCCAGAATGCCCCGGGGCATCAGGCTCAAAATAACGGCCATCATCACGTACACCACGACCATGGCGTAATCGGTAATGAAGATATATCCCAGCGTCTGGACAAATCCGACGAGCAAAGCGGAGATGACCGATCCACGCAGACTGCCCAATCCGCCGATGACCAGGACGACAAAACAAGTGATCAACATCTCGTTCCCCATCATGGGGTACACGGTGAGAAGGGGCCCCGCGAGGACCCCGCCGATCCCGGCCAGGATGCACCCCAGGGCGAATACGACGATGTGAATGAGGTTCATGTTGATCCCCAGGACGGAAACCATCTCGGGGAAATTGCTGGCCGCTCTCATGGAGATGCCCAGTTTGGTTCTACCCAGGAGGTACATCAGGGCGATCATGGTCACGACGGTCGCGACGAGAAGAAACAAACGGTAGAAGGGATAGGGGATGAGCCCCAGGTGAATCGTCTGGCTCAAAAATGGCGGAGTGGCGATGAACCGGGGCTGCACGCCCCAGACGTACTTCATCATGCCGTCCAGAAAGACCATCACCCCGTAGGTCAGCACCAGGCTGTAAAGCATGGGGCGTTTGCGGATGGGGTTTATGACCGTCCTCTCGATGACCAGGCCTACCCCCATCACCAGGAGGGGGGAAATCAGCAGGGCCAGGAAGAAGTTGAGCCCCTGCTCAACGAGGGTGAAACCAAAATAGGCACCCAGCGCATAGAGAGAGCCGTGGGCCAGGTTTATAACGCGATTGATTCCATAGATGATGTTGAGCCCGATGGCGATGATCAGGAGCAAACTGCCCAGACCCAGGCAGTTCAACAGGGTCTGCACCCAAAAATTTAAATCGGATGGCATAAAAAAGGCCTCATCTGCAAGGGGCGGCGGATCGCGCCGCCCCATTATCCGCTCCGGAGTTTTCCGGCAAAACTCATTCGGGCGGTCCGACCTCTTCCGGTTTTAGATTCACAAGGACTTTCTTAATGATCTTGGCCCCATACGGGTTCGTCGGGGCCTTTTTCGTTTCCGTGAGCAACGCGGGGGTGCGCATGGAATTGTCCTTGGGCGATATACGGACTATGCCGTAGGGCCCGTCGTAGCTCGCCCCTTTCAGAGCCTGGATGATCTTCTCCGGGTCCGTGCTCCCAGCCTTTTCGATTCCGTTGAAGAGGATCATGGCGCCCACATAGGCCTGGGCTCCCTGCGAGGGCGGCACGGCCTTAAACTCTTCCCAGTACGCCTTGGCGAATTTCTGGGAAGCCGGTGTATTGATGTCCCAGGTCCAGGCGCACGCCGTGACGATGCCGATTTCGGCTTCGCCTCCGGCTTCGAGGTCCGCTTCGCTGGGAGAACCGCCGGCCACCACTTTGATCTTCTTCATGAGGCCGAATTCAGAAGCCTGCTTGGTGAAACGGGGGACGACGGGGGACCGCAGGCAGGAATACATCCCGTCCGCTCCGGAGGCGGAGATCTTGCTGATGAAAGGCGACCAGTCCGATACCGTCAGCGCCGCATTGTCATATTTGGTGTTTTGGATCTTGATTCCATTTTTCTGGGCCAGGGCGATGAACTCCTCCGAGCAGCTGTGCCCCCAGGCATAGTCATCGGCGAGGACATAATAGGTTCGGTTCCTTAGATCCGGGTCCGCTTTAATGCCGAGAACATGGGCCATCGCCGTTTGATCATCCGTCAACTGGCCTGCGCGGAATACATACTTGCTGATGCCGTAGAGTTTGGGGGTCATGACGTTCGTCGTGAGGAAGGGGATCTTCATCTTATCCGCAGCCTCCGCCACGGCCAGGCCCACGCCGCTGAAGGCGACGCCCAGGAGGGCCACGACCCCGTCTTTATTCACCATTTTTTCGGCCTTGCGGACCCCCG
>JAPLIW010000109.1 GCA_026388915.1 Deltaproteobacteria bacterium | reverse complement strand
GCCAAGCTGTCGGCCACCGCTTCCCTGGAACGAAAGGAAAGCCGGTGGGGTTTCTGGCACTACCGGGCCGATTTCCCCAAGAAGGACGACGAAAACTGGCGCAAGCACATCATGCTGCAAAAGGGGGCCGATCCGGCAGAGATCCGGGTCTCCCACCGCCCGATCGCCAGGATGCAGTAAGGAGGAGCCATGGATTTCAATCTGCTTACCAGCCTGAATGACAATATACGGATCGATCGGAACAAGTGCACCGCCTGCGGCCGGTGCGTGGAGGTTTGCGTTCTGGACAACCTTCGACTCCAACTTTCTCCCTGCCGCCAGGCCTGCCCCGTGGGGATGAACTGCCAGGGATATATCCATCAACTGGCCCAGGGGAAAATGGACAAAGGGCTGGAAAAGATCCGGGAGGCAGTTCCCTTCGGGGGAATCCTGGGAAGAATCTGCTCCCGGCCCTGCGAAGCCACCTGTAACCGCATCAAGGTGGACCGGCAGCCGATAGCTATCCGGGACTTGAAACGTTTTCTTGCCGATCAGGATGGCCAGCCCTGGATCCCGCCCATGTCCGAAGAAAAGCCGTACCAGGTCGCCGTAGTGGGCGCCGGGCCGGCAGGGCTCACCGCTTCCTTCTATCTCCGGTCCTGGGGTTTCAGGGTTACCCTCTATGACCGGGAGTCGGCCCCGGGAGGACTCATGCGCTGGGCCATCCCGGAATTCCGCCTTCCCCTGGAGGTCCTGGAGCGGGAACTCGGTTTCCTGGAGAGAATGGGGATTCGATTCGAGGGGAATCGGGCGCTGGGAAAAGAACTGGAGCTGGCCAAATTGGAAGAAGAACACGATGCCGTCCTCCTCGCCCTGGGGGCTTACGGGCAGGCCCGCCCGGGTATTCCGGGAGAGGATTCCCGGGAAATTCTTTTCGCCCTGGACTTCATGAAAAGGGTAAGGGAGAAGAAGCCTCCCCGGCTGGGGGACAGGGTCGTGGTGGTGGGAGGGGGAAATGCCGCCGTGGACGCGGCCCAGACCGCCCTGCGCGTGGGCGCGAAAAAGGTCCATCTCGTGAGCCTGGAAAAGAGAGAAGAGATGCCGGCATTTTCCTGGAGTGTGGCCGAAGCGGAAGAAGAAGGGGTTACCGTTCAGAACGGCTGGGGACCCCTGAGGTTCCGGCTCGCGGGAAAGGGGTTGGCGGGCGTCAGCTTCAAGAAATGCGTGGCCGTTTGTGACTCCCGGGGAATTTTCTGCCCCAGCTATGATGAGAGGACCACTTTGGACCTGCCTGCCGATACGGTCATCCTGGCCATCGGGCAGAAGGTGAAAACCGACCTGCTCGAACCCTCTCTCCACGGACCGGAGGGGATTCGTTGCCATCCCCTCACCCTGCAGACCCCAAGAGCAAAAATTTTTGCCGCGGGAGATTTTTTGCGCGGGCCCAAAACCCTGGTGGAAGCCATGGGCCAGGGAAAGGAAGCCGCGCTGTCCATCCAGCGGTTTCTCCAGGGGGAGGATCTGGAGTACGGCCGGGTCAATCCGACCCCCTTCGAACTGCAGTTCGAGCCGGATCTCTCCCGGGCCAAGACACGGCAGCGAGTGGCCATGCCCGCGATTCCCCTCACCCGGAGAAAAGGTTTCACCGAAGTAGCCCGGGGATATTCCCGGGAAGAGGCCATGGCCGAGGCGGAGCGCTGCCTGGACTGCGGGGTCCCCTTCGGAATCCGCACCTGCTGGTTCTGCCTGCCCTGCGAGGTCGAGTGCCCGGAGGAGGCGCTGTACGTGGAGATCCCCTACCTGCTCAGATAAAAAGGCTAAAGGTAGACACAAAACCAATTTATTACAATTCGCACCTGAAAACCCCGTCCTGTGGACGGGGATGAAAGGTGCGTCTGCCGAAGGCAGAAAAAATATGGTATATGAACCTTCATGGGAATCCGGCGAACAGCGCATGCGGTTTACGACACCAAATATCATTTGGTATGGGCACCGAAATATCGGAAATGGATTAAGCAGGAATATATAAGGAGGAAAGTAGAAGAGGTGGTTTTGGATGTGGCGGAGCATCATGGGTTTGAGATTCAGGAAATGAGGGTAGCCCCGGACCACGTCCACATTTTTTTGAGTTTTCCTCCGAGGTATTCGATATCTCAGGTGGTGGGGATGCTGAAGAGTATTTCGGCGAGTGAGGTGTTTGAGAAATACCCGGAGGTTAAGAAGCAATTGTGGGGAGGAGAGTTTTGGGAGGATGGATATTTTGTTAGGACGGTAGGGGACAAAGTCACCGCGGATTTGATGAAGAGATATATCCGATATCATCGAGATGAGACACATGGCAAGCAGTTAAAGTTGTTTTAGGTTTTTTGAAGCCCCGCCCTGTGGGCGGGGAGGTTCACGTGTGCCAGGCATGAGTAATCATTTGGGGGTGGAAGTCCCCTACCGGTCCTGATGGCGGAAACGGTTAGCCGAAGGCAAGGGTACGA
>JAPLIW010000880.1 GCA_026388915.1 Deltaproteobacteria bacterium | reverse complement strand
GTTATATATCCGGGTACGGGGCCAAATCCGGTTTCATCTTTTCCTTTCTTCGAATTCTAGGAGATCTATCCAGGAGGTTGCCATGAAGTGCCATCGCTGCCAGGGATTGATGGTTATGGAAAGATATTACGGTCCGGGAATGCCCTATTGGGGATTCAGGTGTCTCTCCTGCGGCGAAATTCTCGATCCCGTTATTTGGGAAAATCGAGATCATTTTCGCAAACCGTCGCAAGCCCAAAATCTGGGAACTTCCATTGGAAACAGCGGGAGGAGGTGAAGGGCAATGACCGGCCTGAAAGAAGGCGAAAGGATGAAATACCAAAAGGACGGAAGAATTTTCAGGATAACCAAAATCACCCGGGATTTCGCGGTCCTGCAGGCCATGGATGATTCGACGCAGGTCCTGACTGGTATATTTAGCCTTGATTTTTTGTTTGAAAAGGTCCCCCCGCCGATTCCAGGGAGAGCAGATCCTTCCGAAGACAGACCCACGCGGCTGTTTCGGAGAGGAGAGGAAAAGAAGGCACAGCCTGACCGAGCTCTGATGAACCTGCAGGATCCGGGAAAACCGCAATTCACCGTCACTCCCGCGAAAGCGGGAGTCCAGAATCCCTTGAAAAGACTAGATTCCTGCTTCCGCAGGAATGACGCCCTATAACCCAAAAAGATTTTTCAGACGTCTGCTGGGGTTGATTCCCCCCGCAAAAGGAAAAATTGGGGTAAGAAAGAGAATGATCACATCCGAAACCCTTGAACGCGCCGTTTCCCTGAGCCAAGCCTCCGGCCGCATTTACATGGCCACGGCAGACCGCGGGGGGATGCCCCATGTCGCCTCGGCAGGCCCGCTCAATCTTCACTCCGACCAAAAGAGGGTAGTTTTCGAAGCCTGGTTTTGCCCGCGCACGGTTGCCAACCTGGAGGTCAACCGTTGGATGGCCCTGGTCATTCTGCCGCCCGGGAAAGACATCGGCTATCAGCTTGTAGGCTGGATTGAAGAACTGGAAGATGTCCTGCTGATGGACGGATTCGACCCCCAATTGGAGGCCCGAAGATCCGTCCCCCAAGCCAAAAAGAGATTGACCATGAGGGTGGATAAGATCATCGGTTTCCGACCCGAAGCCCACACCGATGAATTGCTGTAGGCTAAGATCATGAGAATTCTGCTCTATACGAAAGAAACCGATGAATCCAGCGCCAAACGGAAGGAGGTCCTGAAGTCTCATATCCAGGACGGAGGGATGGAAATATTTCATTCGGTCGATGCCTTGACCCGAAGGCTGCGGGAGCCTTCGGAAGAGGGCAAGATCGCCATCCTCCTGGTTAAAGATCAAGGAGATCTCAGGGACATTCTCGCCATCCAGCCCCTCTTCCGGAATGTCTCCTTGATTATTCAGGTTCCCGATGACCGGGCGGAAACGACCCGAATGGCCCACCGGCTGCGTCCACGCTATTTGAGCGCTGCCCAGGAGGATTTCGGCGCGCTGGTTAAAGTATTGCGGAAGATGCTCAACAACCCTCAAGAATACCCCGGGGTGGGCCCGTAAAAGCTCCTATTGCCGCCCGGAGGGAGAATTGCTATCACAACCCCAATTCAACAACCAGAAAGGAGAAAGAGATGTACCAGAAAATTTTAGTGCCCCTGGACGGATCGGAACTGGCGGAGTGCGTCCTGTCCCATGTGGAAGCCATCGCCGGAGGTTGCCGGATCAAAGAGGTGATTCTGACCCGGGTCGTCGAGCCCTTCAACCAGCCCATCGCTTCTGAATATGTCTTCAAGGAATCAGAGGTCGCCCGGGTGAACAACGAATTGCAGGCCGAGGCGGAGAAGTACCTGAACCGGGCCAAGGCCAAGATCAAGCTGAGCGGATCCACCTTGCGAACGGAGCTCCTCCACGGAAGTCCGGCGGCCGAACTGGCTGACTACTCGGCCAAGAATGGGGTGGACCTCATCGTCATCGCCACCCACGGCCGCTCCGGGGTCAGCCGCTGGGTCTGGGGGAGCGTGGCCGACCGCATCCTGCGTTCGGCGTGCGTGCCGGTCCTCATGGTCCGCGCTCCCGGCTGTTTCCCGGGGATCTGAAAAAGGGGGGGAACGAAAGATGATGCCCGTGGGCCCGTTGATGATCGAGCACCGGCTGATTGAGCGCATGTTGAAGCTGATGGCCGAGGAAGTTCCCAAGATGGAAGAAAAAAGGGGGGCGAACATCGAGTTCCTTTCGGAAGCGATCGATTTCATCCGGAGCTATGCCGACCGATGCCACCATGGGAAGGAGGAAGATATCCTCTTCCGGGATCTCGCCCCCAAACCCCTCTCGCCGGAGCATAAAAAAGTAATGAACGAACTGGTGGAGGAGCATATCTCCGCCAGAAAAATGGTGAGCCGGCTCGTCGACGCCAAAAACCTGTATGCCCGAACCCAAAAGGACGGTTTCCGGGAAATCATCACCTCCCTGAGGGGGCTGGTCGAATTCTACCCCTCCCACATCGCAAAGGAAGACAAAAACTTCTTTATCCCCGCCATGAAGTATTTTACCCAAAAGGAAAAAGACGACATGCTCCAGGAGTTCTGCACTTTCGACAAGAACCTGGTTCATGAAAAATACAGAAAAATGGTGGAAGGATACGAACGAAAGTGAAGAGTCATAAGCAAAAATCTTTCCTACGCCGGGAATTCCCGGAGGCGAAAGAGAACATCGAGCGCATCAGCCCTCGGGAAGTACGCCAGGGACTGGAATCGGGAAGACTCCTGCTTGTCTGTGCTTATGAAGATGAGGCCCGATTCCGGCGGATGCAGCTGGAGGGCGCGATTTCCTTCAGCGAGTTCCAATCCAAGCTTCCTTCCCTGTCCAAAGACCAGCAGATTGTCTTCTACTGAAGCTGACCCGGGGAGGGAACCGCCGCCGGTCAGGCGGCCAGGTACATCGGGATGGGATACAAGAATGTGAAGGCCCTCAACGGCGGGGTGGCGGCCTGGAAAGAAGCGGGGTATCCGCTCAAAGAGGAAGATGAATGAGGATGCTCGACCTGACTATGGATATCCACTTGAAAGCTCGGCTGGCATATTCCGGGTAGGGCTTTTGCTGAAAAAGGATGATGCCATGGACACCCCGATCAGCACATTTAAATTCCAACGAATGTCCTGGATGCTGAGCCTCAGGGATCTCTTCATCTCTCCCGGGGAGATCATGGACGAAGTTGACATTCAGCCCGGCTTCCGGGTTTTGGATTACGGTTGTGGGAAGGGAAGCTTCACTTTCGCAGCTGCCCAACGGGTTGGCCCCGAAGGAAAAGTGTACGCCCTGGACATTCATCCTCAAGCGCTGGAAAAGGTTCAAGAGGCGGGCCTAAAAAAAGGATTCGCCAACATCGAGACGATCCAAACCTCCTGCATCACCCAGGTGGCCGGCGGCTCCAAAGACGTGGTCCTGTTTTATTACGTCCTCCATTGGCTGACGGATCCGGACTGTGTCCTGAGTGAGCTCTACCGGATTCTGAAGCCCAACGGCCTCCTGTCCTTCCGGGACCCCTACATGAAGGAAGACGAGATCCTGCGGACGGTAATCGAAAGAGGCTGGTTCCGGCTGTCAGGTAAGGGGGAAAAGACCTACCGCTTTACCAGCATCGCCCGGGAAAAGGCAACCGCCCCCTCGCTTCCGGAACTCAAAGATACAACTCCTCTTTAAAGAGATTCCTCTCCATGGGAAACGGCAAGAGGTAAGTCCTTCCCTGCCGGACCGATAATTTTTTGGGTCGGATTTCTTCTGAATCCCTCATTCCTGTTGCCCGGGAAGAATCTCTTTCCTCAGGACTATTTCCTGCAAAACGAGACGTCCTTAGCCCCTCTTCCGAATCCAATGCCTGCTAATAGATCCTGTTTCCTCATAATTCTTGGCCTTTTTCCCAATTAGGAGGCTGGCACATTTTTTGATTGGTGGGATCCCTAGAAGATTCATCATTGGTCTTTCATTCCAATCTGCGGGGAGGAAAAAGATGTACCAGAAAATTTTAGCGCCTTTGGACGGGTCGAAGCTGGCGGAGTGCGTGCTTTCCCATGTAGAAACCCTCGCGGGAGGGTGCAAGGTAAAGGAGGTGGTCTTCGCCCAAGTCGTCGTGCCCTTCCGCATGCCTACCGCTTCTGACTATGCCCTGCCCCCCCAAGAGGTGGCGAGGATCGATGCCCAAACGATGGTCGAGGCTGAACGTTACCTGAAGCAGGTTCAGGGCAGGATCAAACTGGAAGGGATAAGCGTTCAAACCAAGATTTTACGGGGGGGCCCGGCCGAGGCCCTGGGCGATTACGCCGCCAAGAACGGGGTGGACCTTATCGTCATCGCCACCCATGGCCGGTCCGGAGTCAGCCGCTGGGTCTGGGGAAGCGTGGCCGACCGCATCCTCCGCTCCGCTTGCGTCCCCGTCCTGATGGTAAGGGCCCCCGGTTGCTTCCCAGGAATTTGAAAAGAATCCCCGAATTCATAACCAGAGAAAAGGAGGAAGGAAAATAGAGGAGCCGGCACCGGCCATTAAGCCCGCCCCCGAAAAACCGGCCGAGGCGGCCAAGACGACGGCGCCCCAGGAAAAAGCCAAGCCGGAGGAGCAGAAGATGGCCGCCCCCAAACCCATGATCTGGCGGGCCGGAGGGGTGGTCAACGCCTTTGACCCCAAAACCAAAACCCTGGCCGTACACCAGGTGAATCTTCATCATGACCGGGTCTTGACGCTGAAGGTGGGTGAAAAGGAAATGAAAGGAATTTCCGAGCTGAAGCCCGGCGATCTGGTGAACATCTGGATTACCGATCGGATGGTTACCGCCCTGAACAAGGTAGGCTGAGCATTCTGCGGCAAGGGAGATAGGGATGGGCAACATATTAATCTTCAGCGAATTCGCCGAAATTCGAGAACTCCTGGCTCAGGAGTTTGCCGGAGATGGACAGGTAGTCATCGCCACGGGAAATCCTGCTCTAAATCGAGAACTGCTCCGGAATCTCGACCCCGACCTCATGCTGATCGATTTTCACCTCAACAAGGTGAACCCGTGGAGGATGCTGCGGGACATTCGAAAAGAATTTCCCCGTTTATTTGTCCTTCCCTACACTGCCTATTCGAGCCTGGATGGGAATATCCGTTTGGCCATCGCCCATCCGGACGGAGGCCAGAACCTGTCCCTTCAGGCCTTCATGCAAAGAATAGATTCTTTTCTGGGATCAGGCCCAACCGGGCCCCAGTCCTACTGGGCGAGGGACAAAATGGAGGGCGCGATCCCCGATCGCATCGTTAGGCCTGGATTTCCGCCTCTACGGCGGGAATGACGGTTCCTTCCCTGTTTTCGTATCGCGCCCCGCAAGAAGGGAAACGGATCCCCCGGGGAAAAGAACTGCGTACTTGAAAGGAGGAGCATCCATTATGAATCGGAAAAGAATTGGCCTGATGATCGGCATCATCGCCCTGATCTTCTGCCCTGCTTTGGGAATGGGCCAGACCCCGAAAAAGGCTCCGGAGCCCCAGGGGTTCAGCCGAGTCGTCCAGGAACTGGAACAAGACTTCCAAAAGGCCCGGGAAAATTTCTTGGCCAAGAAATGGAAAGATTCCGCCGAAGCCATCCGGCGGGGAAAATCTTACCTGCAGTCGGAAGCTGCCCGAGCGGCCGACAAGAGCAAAGAAGCCCTGGCGTCGTCCGCGGAAGAATTGCAGCGACTCGCCGACAAAGTGGAGAAGGGGGCCGCAAAATC
>JAPLIW010000627.1 GCA_026388915.1 Deltaproteobacteria bacterium | reverse complement strand
CGGTAGAAAGAGTGGAAATCTTTTTCCTGACAATCTCAGATTCACTCGGGTAGCCAAGCTGTCCCAGAAGCGCGGCGATTTGCGGGGAATCCTCAACTTTCGCAGTTCGGATTGCGGCTGCTTCCATGTTGGTTCTCGACGCGAAAAAAAGATTGGATGTTGGTTTATCCAAAGGTCGCGGAGACCTATTTCAGGAATTCGTCAGCATCTACTTATATTTAAATCTTAAGAAATGGACAAGAAAAAAACTTGCAGTTTAAGAGAAAAGCCTTAAAAGAATTCATCGTCTGATTCTCCACCTTTTGTCCATAATGAGTAACATACTGATATTATTTCGATTTCAATAAGGTTCGGGCGGTCCGGTAATTTACTACGGGCACGAATAGTTTGAATACGAATTTTCTTGACAATCCCTTGGAAATTTTCCTAAAATGCGGGGAAAAGCACCCGATTACAGGCATATCAACCCGCACAAGGAGGTAGCCATGAGCAACGGAACTTTCCCGATCAGCATGAGAGACATGAAATTCATCCTCTACGAATGGCTGGGGATCGAAAGACTGTGCACGTTCGACAAATTCAAAGACTTCTCCCGGGAGACTTTTGAAATGGTGCTGGACCAGGCCGCCCAGCTTTCCGCGGAAGTCATCGCCCCCTTGAATTCCGCTTCGGACAAGGAAGGATGCACTTACGAAAAAGGGAAAGTCAAGGTTCCGGTGGGTTTCCATGAGGCCTTCAAGAAATACTGTGAGGGGGGCTGGATCGCCGCGTCGGTGGATGCGGAAGCGGGAGGACAAGGGCTACCGGATTCCGTGGCCCTCGCCGCCGCGGAAATGTTCGTGGGAGCATGCTGCTCTTTCACTACCTATCCGGGGCTGACCCGGGGTTGCGCTAACCTGGTCGAGAGTTTCGGGACCCCGGAGCAGAAAAAAACGTACCTGGAAAAGATGTACGCCGGGGAGTGGACCGGGACCATGTGCCTTACCGAATCCCAGGCCGGAAGCGCCGTGGGGGACGTGAAATGCGGGGCCAAGAAGCAGGGAGATCATTATTTGATCCAGGGCACGAAGATCTTTATCACCGCGGGCGACCACAACCTGGCGCCCAATATCATCCACGCCGTCCTGGCCCGCACGGAAAACGCTCCCCCGGGAATCAAGGGCCTGAGCCTCTTCATCGTCCCCAAGGTCCGCATCAACGCGGACGGCTCCCTGGGAGAACCCAACGATGTCAATTGCGGCGGCATCGAACACAAGATGGGCCTGAAAGGCTCGGCGACCGCCACCCTGAACTTCGGGGATGAAGGGAAATGCCACGGCTACATCCTGGGGCAGGAGGGACAGGGGATTCAGCTCATGTTCCAGATGATGAATGAAGCCCGCCTGGGCGTGGGCCTGCAGGGATTCGCCCTGGGGAACCTGGCTTACCTGTATGCCCTGAAATACGCCAAGGAACGAGTCCAGGGGGTGGATATCCGGAAGATGAAAGACCCCAACGCCCCCCGGGTGACGATCATCAACCACCCCGACGTGCGCCGGATGCTCCTCACCATGAAGGCCTACGCCGAAGGCCTCCGGGCGCTCATCTTCAAGACGGCCTACTACGCCGACCTGGCCAAGGTGGCCACGGACCCGAAGGAGAAGGAAATCTGCGAAAACACGATCGATCTCCTGATCCCGGTGGTGAAAGCCTATTCCACCGACATGGCCTTCCGCCTGACCGAATGGGCCATCCAGATTCACGGCGGGTACGGGTACTGCGGCGAATATCCCGTGGAACAGCTCTGCCGGGACGTGAAGATCACCTCCATCTACGAAGGGACGAACGGCATCCAGGCCATGGACTTGGTAGGCCGAAAGCTGGGTACGAAAAAGGGAGCCCTGGTCATGGGCTGGATGAAGGAGATCAACGAATTTGTGGAGAAGCACAAAGCGCATCCGACGCTGGGGTCTTTCGTGACCCAGCTGGAGCAGGCCAAAAATTCACTGGTCAACACGGCCATGCACTTCGCCAAGACGGCCGCCACGGGAGACCCGCTCTATCCCATGCTCCAAAGCGTACCGTTCCTGGAGATGTTCGGGGAGGTGGAACTGGCCTACCTCCTGCTGGACCAGTCCCTGGTGGCCAAGGAGAAACTCCAGGCCCTCTTCGACAAGGCCAAAGCGGCCACGCCCGAAGCCCAGGCCAAGGTCATCGAGGACCAGGCGGACGCCGCCTACTACAGCGGCAAGATATACGCCACCGAGTTCTTCGTCACCAACATTCTTCCGCAGGTTCAGGGGAAGGCGGCGACGGTCCTCGGAGGAAACCGGAGCGCCCTGGCCATTCAGGAAGCGGCGTTCTGATGAAATCGGCGGGGTAGGGGCGGTTCGCGAACCGCCCTTACAGCAAAAGTCAAGAACAAGGTTGCATGGGCAATTCATGAATTGCCCCTACGCAAGAAGCGAAGAGGTGGTCCCAAGGGGCCACCTCTTTTTTTATCCCCCTTACCCTTCCAATCATGACTTTTCTTTAGTTGCGCCATGCGCTATGCTCTATGCGCTTTCCGTTTTTGATCATAATTTAGGGGAGTCTGGCCATGAAACTCATGCTTTTCCTGTTCTTGACGACTCTTTTTTGGGGGATGGCGGCGATCTTCGACAAGCTGGCCCTTGGGAAAACCAGCCCTTTCAGCGGAATGATGGTTCGGCAGTTCATCCTGACCGGGATTCTGCTGGCCGTGGGAATCGGCAGCGGGCGGCTGGGAAGCATGGGAGCCATGGATCTCCGGACGATGGTTCTTTTAGGGCTGAGCGGAATCTGCGGAGGAGCCCTGGGCCTGTGGACCTATTACCATGCCTTGAAATTGGGAGGGGCTTCTCTGGTGGTGCCCATCACGGCAACGTATCCTTTGATAACGGTTCTGCTCAGCTGGCTCATCCTTCAGGAAAGCCTCACCGTTTCCCGGGTCCTTGGGACGGCGTTGATTGTGGTTGGAGTATGGCTGGTGAAATAGGGTGCAGGGTGCGGGGTACAGGGTATAGGGTGTAGAGTATAGGGGGTAGGCCGGAGGAGGGGTGATTCAATCCCCCCTGCGGAGTTCCGGTCGGCAAACAACTTCGATTCAGCCGGGCGACGATTCGACTATTTAACTTGACAAGGGCCAGGGGAAAAAATATACATTAATGAACAGATTCCGATATTCTGTCACCACGTTGGATACGAATTCCTCCTCCCAGGCCGAAAGTAACCGGAGAGCCTTTGAAGAAGGTTGCCTGGGGAGGAACCTTTTAATTCTACAGGAGGTGGGATCATGAACGCGATGCGGTTTCTGGGGATAGGGATG
>JAPLIW010000792.1 GCA_026388915.1 Deltaproteobacteria bacterium | reverse complement strand
TATAGTGCGACCAATGCCAGAGGACCGCATCCAGTCCCTTGCATTGGTTAATGATATCTGATGCCATACAATTGATACTCTGAAATGCGATGCGTTCTTGTGTGCAATAGGAAATCCAGCGATCCGAGAAACTACCGGGTTTGTCATGAATGCCGATCATGTCGTCTCCGTGGCCCGGGAAATCCCTTCCGCGAAAGTAATCGTGATCCACATGGAAACGATGACTCATTGCCTTTTAACCCGCGCCGAACTGCGAAAGAGACTGGAGCTGGAGGGCCTGTCCCGCCAGGTCAATATCCCCAAGGATGGAGAAGTCGTCTCCCTCTAATGTCCCAAGGATTTGACGGCCCGATTAAGACGTGGTATGAAATTCTTATCGGAGTTACATTTTGGCCTTTTGAATGGTCAGCAACTGGACCTCAATCCTCTTTTTCAAAGACGGGAAAACTAAGCTTCTTGCCGAACCCAGAGTAAAAAGCCTCTCCTCCCTTTGAAAAAGGGAGGATGGGAGGGATTTCTGGGATAGCCCTTTTCAAACCGCTAGCCTGCTACTTATCAGAAGATTTCAATTTCATGTCTTCTCTCTGCCCTATACCCTATGCGATTTTTTCTTTAATCGGAGGTTGACGTGGCACTCATGACTCCCGAGCAGTACGAAAACAGTCTCAAGAAAATGAAACCCCGGGTCTTCATGAACGGGAAGAGGGTGGACAGCATTCTGGAGAACAAAAACACCCGCACCGTCGTGGAATCCAACAAGGCCAGTTACGCCTGGGCCCTGGACCCCAGGTATAAAGACATCATGACCTGTTATTCCCCTTTAATCGGTGAGGTGGTCAACCGTTACACCTATTTAAGCGCCAGCCTCGACGACCTGGTGAAGAAGGCCCAGGCCGGCACCTTTACCTCGGAGATGCTGGGAACCTGCACCTACCGGTGCGTCGGCTATGACGCTTTTCATTCCCTGGCCAGCACCACCTGGGAAATGGATCGGGACTTGGGGACAAAATATTATCCTCGCTTTATCGAATTTTTAAAAACCGTCCAGAAAAAAGACCTGTCTGCAGCCGGGGCGCTTACCGAACCCCGGGGTCGGCGGAACCAAAAGACACTCGAATGGCCGGATCCCCATCTTTCCCTAAAAGTCGTGGACAAGAAGAAAGAGGGGATCGTGGTACGGGGAGCCAAGATCAACATCAGCGGGGCCTATGCCGCCCATGAACTGGTGGTCTTGCCCCAGGCCGCCCACTCCAAAGAGGAAGTCGATTACGCCGTGGCTTTCGTCATCCCCCCGGACACCAAGGGGATTACCTTTGTCGCCCAGTACACCCCCTTCTCGGCGGAGAGGGAGATGGCCGAGGATATCGAGGAACTGGGCAATCCCCTTTTCGGTCAGAGGGAAACCTCCATGGTGATCTTCGAAGATGTATTCATCCCCTGGGAAAGGGTGTTTCATTGCGGGGAAACCCCTTACTCGGGCAAACTGGTCACCCGATTCGCCCGAACCCACCGGATGACCTGCGGCGGAACCTGCAAGGTTGGCTTCATGAACCAGATCATCGGGGCGGCCAAATTGATCCAGGAGTATAAAGGATTGGAAAAAGTCGCCCACATCAACGAAGAGTTGGCCGAGATGGTAGTCCTGCGGGAAACCGGGCGCGCCTGCGGGCTGGCCGCGGCCATGAAGGGGGGAGAAGAGCCTCCTGGCTCCGGAGTGTTCCTGCCCGACGAAATGATGGGCAACGTGGCCAAGCTGAACATCTGCAACGCTTTCTGGCGGGTGATGGCCCTGGCGGGAGACATCGGGGGCGGGCTGGTGGTTACCATGCCTTCGCTGAAGGAGCTGAAGAACCCCGAAGTGCAGAAGTACGTGGAAGAATTTTACAGCTTCGGCTCCGACGAGCCCACGGAAAACATCATGAAGGTCCACAAGGCCCTGCAGCACTGGACCGCCGGCCTCCACGGCGTGGGCACCTGGCACGGCGCCGGCCCGGTCATGGCCCAGAAGATCATGCTCCAGCGGATCGCCAACTACGACCACGAAAAGGAACTGGTCAAACGCACCCTGAACCTCAAGGAGAAAAAGAAAAAAAGCGAATCTTGAATATGTATCTTTTGTCTTTGCGTACTGTTGGGGCGCCCGGCCGGTCGCCCTTCTCCCCTCCCTTTCGACGTGGGAGGGCCGGAGTGATAGCCCTTTACTCCCCGATTATCTTCACCAACACTCGTTTCTTCCTCCGTCCGTCAAACTCCCCGTAAAATATCTGCTCCCACGGCCCGAAGTCCAGCTTTCCACCGGTGATTGCCACCACGACCTCCCGTCCCATAATCTGCCGCTTGAGGTGGGCATCCCCATTGTCCTCCCCGGTCCGGTTGTGCCGGTACTTGGAAGTAGGTTCATGCGGGGCCAGCTTCTCCAGCCACTCGTCATAATCCTGATGCAACCCCGGCTCATCGTCATTGATGAAGACCGACGCCGTGATGTGCATCGCGTTGCAAAGCAGGAGGCCCTCTTTGATCCCGCTTTCTTTCAGGCACTCTTCTACCTGAGGGGTGATGTTGATAAAAGCCCTGCGGGCGGGAATATTGAACCAGAGCTCCTTACGGAAGTTTTTCATTTTTTCTCCTCATTCTTCACTGAACGATCCCGGTGGGTGGATATAAAGAATGCTACAAAACCGGGTATCTTTCCTGTATAATAATTATGATACAGGGTAAATTAGGGAATGAGAAACAATCTTCTCAGGGTTTCAAGATGATTCCTCT